>JAXJRB010000106.1:0-41017 GCA_036310845.1 Lachnospiraceae bacterium
CATAAAAATAGTGTGTGCCAGCGCACACACTTTAGCAAGAATTTCTGTCGAAATTCTTGTCTAACTACCACTATGTTACAGCAATTTCCTATTACATAAAAAAGTGTCTTCGACACTTCAACTCCCCTGCCCCTCAATCTTGAGGGGTGGGGTTGTTTTTTCTTCCGTTAAACTTCATAATTAATCTATGAGCAATGTATTACAGGATATTTTCAAAGATTATTATGAAGAAATGATTTATACACTTCACCCTCGTAACTCTGTCATCGAAAATGTTGACAGAATGATCAACTGCGGTGATCCATCTTTCGGCGGTGCAATGTATGGTTGTTCTTCTTGTGGTACTCTTAAATTTGTTCCCTTTCGTTGTCATAGCAGGTTCTGTCCTACCTGCGGTACTAAATACTCCATAGACAGAACCACTTCCATGTCATTTAAGATAATCAATGTTCAGCACAGACACTGTGTCTTTACTATTGATTCTGAACTCAGACACTTCTTCCTCGAAGATAGAACCCTACTGGGATGTCTCTTTGAGGCTGTTCAAAGTGTTATTCTTCGTATGTTTCACAAAGATAATAAAACTGAAAAGTTCACTCCTGGATTCATTCTTGTTCTTCACACATTTGGTCGTGATTTAAAGTGGAATCCTCACATTCATTGTCTTCTTTCCGAAGGCGCTATTGGAAAAAGTGGTTTATGGCGTCACAAAAAACATTTCAATTACACTTACCTTAGAAACGCTTTTCGCACTGCTTTACTTAACATACTTCACAAAAAACTCGGTGATTCATTTAAAGCAATTAAAGCTAAATGTTATCGTGAACACAAAGATGGTTTCTACGTTTATGCAAAACCTAATAAGTGTGATCCTAAGGTTGTTACTAAATATATTGGCAGATATCTTGGAAGACCTGTCATTGCTACTTCTCGCATCGACAACTACGATGGTGAAAATGTCACATTTCATTACAATCGCCATGAAGATGAACAACTTGTTGTTGAAACTATTCCCGCTATGGAATTCATAGAACGATTAATTCAGCATATCCCAGAGAAGCATTTCAAACAAATCCGATACTATGGACTTTACTCTCGCAATTATGAAGATGAAAAAAAGCTTCAACTTGCCATCGCAAAAGAAAAACGCAAAGTTATTCTTTCATTCAACAGATGGCGAGATTGTACTCTTTCCTCTTTCGGTTATGATCCACTCAAATGTCCTTGTTGTGGAAAAACAATGCTTTTCTTGGAACTATATCATAATCATCAGCGTATTTCTCTGGACGAAATGTATGAAAGGGCTAAACAGAAGTATCGATCTCGTGCTCCTGCAAAAAAACTTTGCAGCCACCTCCAGCTATGTTAAGATAAACTCAAAACTTGGAGGATACGATTATGTCAAAACGTTCAGATGAAATCAGAGACAAGTATATAAAGAATCCACCTGAAGGCATGACTGCTGATGACATCCGTCACATGAGTGAAGATGACTTGCTTGATATGGATTATTTCTTAAACGAAGACGATCCGTTTGGAGAAGACTTTCCTGGAGCTGAAGGCTTCTATATCTTCTAAAACTGCATCGTTTACTTGTCGTGCCCGCTTTTCTGCGGGCATTTTTCATATCTAGCGCTCTGCAAGCGAGAACTTTCCTATAAAGTAAAAATAGTGTGTGCCAGCGCACACACTTTAGCAAGAATTTCTGTTGAAATTCTTGTCTAACTACCACTATGTTACAGCAATTTCCTATTACATAAAGAAAGTCCACAATAAACTGTGGACTTTCTTTATGTAATATAAATTCAGGGTTAGCGGGGGAACATGTGCCCAACACTACGTCTAAGCCATGCCGCCACTCGCAGCAAAGCTAAATTAAATTTTTCATTCGTAGTATAAACAACCATAAAGTAATAAAAACTGAGCTTAAGCAGGTGGTGGAGACAACACAGCTTGAAGAGAGAACTCCTTCATGTCCCATATTTTTTGACATAATATAACAGCTTACTGTAGTTGGTGCACCAAGCATAATAAGTATCGCTACCATTTTCTCATTACGAAAACCTAATGTCGCCGCAATCGGAAGAAAAATCAGCGGCATGGCAAAAAGCTTACATAAAGAGCAAATTAAGGTTGGTTTTAGCTTTGCCAACGCCTTTTTTCCTTCAAACCCTGCACCAAGTCCAATCAAAGCAAGGGGCGTTGCAAGCGTGGAGAAATTATGCAATGTCTTGCTTACAATAAATGGAAGCTTAATTCTTGCTACCGATATTATCATTCCAAGAAAAATTCCCAAAATAATCGGATTTGTTATAATACCCTTTAATGACTTTTTTAAATTATCCTTATCAAATCCTGTACTTCCTGGAGCAGTAAATGATAGAATCATAACCGCAGCCACATTATATAAAGGTACCGTCGCCAATATCATCAAAGGGGCAATACCGCTAGAACCATAAATGTTTTGTATAAATGCAACTCCTAGTACTGCTGCACTTCCACGGTACGAAGCCTGAATAAACTCTCCAAGAATCGATTGATCCTTCAACAATAATCGTGCCAATAAAGATATAATGCTAATACATAGCACTGTCACTCCAAAGCAAAATAAAACAAACTTCGTATCCCACACTGCATAAAAATCGGCTTCTGCAATATCCACTATTAAAAGTGCCGGTAACGTAACCTTAAAATTGAAAGAATTTAGAATTTTTACAAATCCTTCATCTACTAATTTTATTCTTCGAAAGATATATCCTGCTACCATCACCAAAAAAATCGGAATGGTTGCATTTAAACAAAATATCAAATTATCCACTCTATTTACCTTGCCTTCCTGATTTAAATTTTTTTATCTGTAATGATTCCGTACCTTCATGATTACGATGCATATTCTATAATAGAGTAATTCCACCTAACCTGAATCGTTACGATATTTCTTTATTCCTAACAATACTCCTTTTCCATACACACTGCAAGTCTTACTATTCGTGTGACACTCCTGTCAGTTTATATTTTTTTTAAAATTTTCTATCTTTTATATTATTGACATTCTTGTTTTCTGTATCTATAATAGCCCTATCCTAGGTACATTCTTGGCATATCGCCACAATTTCCACAAGATTATAAAACATATTGGCAAATACATTCATTTTTTTCTTTTGTATTATGCCAGAACTGGAGGATGAATGAGTTATACAAACAAATCATTTGAAGAATTAGATGTTATTGACGATTTTCTCATAAATGCCATTGCAACCGATGAAGAAGTGGGCGTTCCCTTTTGCCGAAGACTACTTTCCGTACTACTGCAAAAAGAAATTCACGATATACGAGTCATTGCACAACGAACATTACCAGCTCCTATTCCGGGACTTCGAGGAATCCGTATGGATGTCGAAATCGAAGAATCTATTCCTAATAGTTCTATCCCTGTTGCAAATGTCTATGACTTAGAGCCACATTTGCAACAAAATATGCACATCCCTAAACATAACCGTTTCTATCAGGCTAAAATAGACAGTCGCTATCTAAAAAGTGGAGAAACCAATTTTTCTAAACTTCCTAATCTTTATGTCATTACCATCACCAATTTTGACCCTTTTGGATATGACTATATGATGTATACCATTAAAAATCAGTGTATGGAACTCCCCGAATTAGATTATGATGATGGCTTACGTTTTTACTATTTTAATACAAATGGAGCAAAAGGCGGTAGCAAAGAAATAAAAGCCATGCTACAATATATACAAGATAGCAAAGAAAGTAATGCTACTGATTCTGCAACGAAAGAGGTTCATGATTATGTTAGCAAAGTAAAGGTATCGCCGGAGGTGAAAATTGAATATATGAAATTTGATGAACTTATGGCTTATGCTGAATTAAAAGGTACAGAAATAGGAATACAAAAAGGAATGGAACAGGGACTCCAACAAGGACTTCAACAGGGACTTCAACAGGGACTTCAACAGGGACTCCAACAGGGACTCCAACAAGGACAACTTGACGAGCGAATTAACTCCATCTTGGAATTGCTAGAGGAAAAAGGCATTATATCATCTGAACTACAAGAAAAAATTCAAAGCGAAGAAAATATGGATATTTTAAAATCCTGGTTCAAGCTTGCTACAAAGGTTGACAGTATTTCTGAATTTATTTCTAAAATGTAGTACAGTACAAATCGTGCGTCCAGCACACGCACTTTTCGCAAGAATTTCTGCTGAAATCCTTGTCAAATTATCACTACGTTACAGCATTTTCCTATAACAATAAAGGGCGGTTAAAACCGCCCTTTATTGTTATAAATACTTCTTGTCACTCCACTGCAAGCTTCTTGACTCTTGTCATGGCTTCCTTAACCGGTGGCAGAGCAAGAATCAATATGGTTATTATCGCTTCTGCAAATATATAAATAGCATTATACACGAGTGAATATGCTAATGCATTCCAACCTTCCCATGCATATTCTCCCCAAAAAAGCCAGCCCGATATCGTTGCAAAAGCAAATCTTCCACATACGTCTACTACATATCCTTTCACAAGCCCTGATTTTGTATTTTGGAAAAATCCTGACAAGCCAAATACACCAAAGGCAAAAAGATAATCTACAACAAGCTGTAATGGAAATAACACATTAGGGTCAATCATAAGCTGTAATAAGCCATACGCAACTCCTGAAAGAAGTCCTGCAACTAATCCAAACCAATAGCCTGGAAGACTTATTATAAGCATGGAAAATAATGTGATCGATCCTCCTGTCGGGAAATGAAACAGCTTAATATTAGACAATACGGTTGCTAGTCCAACCGCCACTGCACAAAACACCAGCTGTTTTGGTGTTACCTTTTTAGGTTTTCTTGTTTCTTTTTTTGACATAAAAAATCCTCCTTCATCTTTGCAAGGAGGGACAACATCGTATACTTAAAAACTTTTACCTTTGCAGGCTTTTAAGCTTCTTTTGCTTCCTTACGCCGGTATTATCCGGTTCAAGTAGTGAGGGTCAGGACAGCATATATAACCATCCAATCTCAGCGATGCGCACCCCTAGCGGTTTCTATCTTATTTTTATGCAGGATATTCATTCTTTATCCGCATCCATACTATATAGCAGCCACTCTAAAATGTCAAGAGAGCAGGTACTATACCTGCTCTCTTTGCTTACACTAATTACCTTTTTTTCTCTTAGATAAAATATCAATAGTTACCGCACCAAGTAATACAGCACCTTTTACAATTCTCTGAATATCGGTTGACCATCCATATAATGACATACCATTATTCAGAATACCCATAATGAAGGCACCAACTACTGCTCCTGTAATTGTTCCGGCACCACCTGCAACAGCCGCACCACCAATATAGCAAGAAGCAATCGCGTCCATTTCAAATCCATCACCTGCTTTTGGTGTGGATGATGCATTACGAGCTGAAAGTACAATACCTGCAATAGCACTTAAGACGCCCATATTAGTATAAACCCAGAAGAATACCTTTCTAGTATCAATACCAGAAAGTCTCGCCGCCTTAGCATTTCCTCCAAGGGCATAAATCTGACGTCCTGCAACTGTTTTGGTTGTAATAAATACATAGATTCCTACTAAAACAACCATAATAACAAGAACAAATGGAAGCCCATTCCAACGAGCAAGCTTATAGAAGAAAAACCATACAATAAACAACAGTACTGCATTCTTTACAATTATCTGCCACATTGGATTTAATGGGAAATTATATTTTTTCTTAGTTGCAATGCTCTTCATTTCTGCAAGAATCAAAATAATTGATACTACTACCGCTACACCAATACTTACAAGGTCAAGCGTACCACCTGCAAATGGAATTTTTACAGTCGGAAGAAATCCTGCACCGATAAATACATATTCTGCTGGAAGAGGCCCCTTAGTCTGTGCCTGTAATAATGTATAGGTAAGTCCTCGTCCCATTAACATAGTTGCAAGTGTTACTACAAAAGGCGGAATAGATAAGTAAGCAATAAAGAAACCTGCAAACATACCTAAGCATAAACCAATTGTCAGTGCCGCTAAAATAGCAACCCACATATTCATTCCATAATCAACAATCATAATACCTACGGTTGCACCTGTTACAGCAACAACAGATCCTACACCAAGGTCTACATTACCGGTGAGTACACACAAAAGCATACCAACCGCAAGAATTACTACATAACCATTCTGCATAATAAGGTTATTAATATTTGCAGGAGACAGGTTCTTTCCACCGGTCATAATAGCAAATACTACATAGATTACAATAAGAGCAAGAAACATACCATACTGTTTCATATCAAGATTAACAACTTTTTTCTTATTCATTTCTATCATCCTTTCTGTTATGAGCCATAATCGATTGCATAATTTTCTCCTGAGAAACATTGTCTTTATTCAGTTCTCCTGCTATTTCACCTTCATTAATCACATAAACTCGATCACAGGTACCAATAATCTCAGGCATTTCCGATGAAATAATAACTACCGCTTTACCCGCCTTTGCCAAGTCGTTGATTACACAATAAATTTCATATTTTGCACCTACATCAATGCCTCGTGTAGGCTCATCCAGAATAAGTACATCCGGTTGTGTCAGCATCCACTTTGCCAAAACAACCTTTTGCTGATTTCCACCTGAAAGGGAACCTACTGTCTGGTTGATTGAATTTGCTTTTACATTAATTTTCTTTTTATATTCCTCTGCTGCAAGAATCTCATCATTACTATTTACTACGCCATTCTTAGAAAAGAATTTCCGCATTGCAGCCATTGTCATATTTCTCTTTATATCGTCTATCAGAACAAGTCCATAGTTCTTACGATCTTCTGATACATATGCAATTTTATGTTCAATGGCATCTTTTACATTTTTTATATGTACTTCTTTGCCATTTACGAAAATTTGTCCTGATATCTTTTGTCCGTATGATTTTCCAAAAATACTCATGGCAAGCTCTGTTCTGCCGGCACCCATTAATCCTGCCAACCCAACAACTTCTCCAGCCTTTACTTGAATATTAACATCCTTTATCATTTGTCTTTCTGGATCATCAGGATGATATACATTCCAATTTCTCACTTCAAAAATGGTATCGCCTATTTTAACATTTTCTCTAATTGGATAACGATTGGTAAGTTCTCGCCCTACCATTCCTTTGATGATTCTGTCTTCTGAGAAATCATCTTTTCCTTTTTCCAAAGTCTCGATGGTATGCCCATCACGAATTACTGTGATGGAATCCGCAACATAGCTGATTTCATTTAATTTATGAGAGATAATGATACAGGTAATTCCCTGTTTTTTCAGCTCTAACATGATTTCAAGAAGCTTTTTACTCTCCTCGTCATTTAAGGCTGCTGTTGGCTCATCCAAAATCAATAGCTCTACTTTCTTTGCCATTGCTTTTGCAATTTCAATAAGCTGCTGTTTTCCTACTCCAAGACTTCCTACCGGTACATTAACATCCTCATCACCCAATCCAACCTTTTCCAGCATCTCATGCGCTTTTTTTCTTGTCTCTGTCCAATTTATGACTCCTTTCATCGAAGTCTGTTCATTTCCAAGAAATACGTTCTCCGCAACAGAAAGATATGGACTTAAAGCAAGCTCCTGATGAATAATTACAACACCTTTTGCTTCACTTTCTTTAATACTATGAAATTTACATACTTCATTGTTATAAACAATATCTCCTTCATAGCTTCCGAACGGATACACTCCGGAAAGAACATTCATCAATGTGGATTTTCCTGCACCATTTTCACCACATAACGCATGTATTTCTCCACGCTTAACCTTCAGATTTACATCATCCAAAGCCTTTACACCTGAAAAAGCTTTGATTATGTGATTCATTTCCAAGATATATTCTGACATCCGCATTGCTTCCTTTCTCTTTTATGTAGAATAAAAGGCGACAGTTTGAACCGTCGCCTTTTACATTTACTCCTATTATTCTGCTAACTGTTCTGCTGTATAATATCCACCATCTACGATTTCTTTCTGATAGTTGTCCACATCTACTGCGATAGGTGTACACAGATAAGAAGGAACTGTAATAACACCATTGTTATACTGCTCTGTATCATTGATTTCTGGTTCTGAACCTTCAAGCACTGCCTGAACCATTGTTACACACTTGTCTGCAAGAAGACGAGTGTCTTTGTAGATTGACATTGTCTGCTTACCGCTGATGATGTTCTTTACTGCCATAAGCTCTGCATCCTGTCCTGTAATCATAGGCCAATTTGCATCTGTATATCCAGCACCTTCAAGAGCTGCCTTGATACCATATGCAAATCCGTCAAATGCGGAACATGCAATATCAAGATCTTCATCTGCATAGAAACCTGTTAAGTAGTTTTCACAGTTCTGCTGAGCTGTTTCCTGAGACCATCTTAAGATACATGTATCGTCAAAGGATGTTCTACCAGACTTACATACCAATGTTCCAGCATCAAGATATGGCTGTAATACTTCCATTACACCGTTGTATAACATAACAGCATTGTTATCATCAGGTGAACCCATGAAAAACTCAATTGTATAAGATTCGCCAGCTGCCTTTGCATCTGCAAGCTTCTTATTTTCTTCGATGTACTTACCAATTGCTGTACCTACACCTTTATTATCAAAGGTAGCATAGTAAGAAACAGCGTCTGTATTCATTAATAAACGATCATATGCAATAATTGGAATACCAGCAGCCTTTGCCTGTGCTTCTACGTTTACTAATGCTGCAGAGTCGATAGAAGCGATTACAAGACAGTTAACACCACTTGCAATCATGTTCTCAATCTGAGAAACCTGCATCTGTACATCATCTTCTGCATACTGAAGATCTACTTCATATCCTAAAGCCTCTAACTTGGACTTCATATTAGCACCATCATTAATCCATCTTTCAGACGACTGTGTAGGCATTGCTACACCAACCTTTTTACCAGCTGTTACCGTAGCTTCTGCTTTTGTGTCACTTGCTGTATCAGTAGTAGTAACTTCACTGTTTGTACTACTTGTTGAATCCGTAGTCGTTGTTTCACTAGAACCACAACCTACTAATAAAGTTGCAATCATAGCAGCGCTCATTAAAATACTTAAAATCTTTTTTTTCATACATTGTCCCCCTGTACTTAATAAGATAAATAAATTTACTGACCATGAATTACATGGACTTGTTCAATGTAAATATGTCTTTTTTCAAAATTCTTTTTGTTTTTTCAGACATTTTCTACACATTTATAATATGACAGTTTTTGTTAATTGTCAATATAAATTGTCTGTTTATTTATAAACTTCTCTGTTTATTTCTTACTCATATTTGCATACCTATTTTCTGTTTTTCTCTGTTGCTTCTAAGCTATCCATTGCTCCACCGCAATAATTTCCTTTTATCAAATCACGAATTGAAATGCTACCCATAAACAGAGCGATAACCACAAAAAATATCATGATTGCCAAATATAGAATTAGTTCTCCATTCGAATATCGATTCCACACATCTCCTAAAGATAATACGGTATACAATAAATAAACAGAAACCATGATTCTCACGATTACACTCATTTTTGATGGAAGTTTATTTGTGACTTGTTCATTCTGCATTATTTTTCCTCCTACTGAGCTCTTTCCTCTAATCGGAACTCACCAACCATTTGCTCTAATTTTTCCGTCAACTCTAATAACTTACTTGTCGCATCTGATACAGACTCCAGATTAGCAGCCTCTTCTGTAACAACGGCATTAATCTCATTAATCTCCGTTACACTTTCGTCCGCTGCTCCTTGTATCTCGTTCGCACTGGATACCGTATCCTGAATCTTAGCCATCAACGCCTCAAGTCTTGTCATAATATCATCTACACTGTTTCCAACCTCACCCGTTCCATTTTTAATGATTTGGAAACTGTTCTGGGTATCTGCTGTCATTTCATTACCCTTCTCTAACTGCTTGAGACTATCCATCAGCTTCGCATTCATTTGGTCTGATTCTTTTTCAATTTTCTGAATCATATCACCAATTTCCTGCGCAGCGCTTTGTGAATCATCAGCCAACTTTCTGATTTCATCAGCAACAACTGCAAAGCCTCTACCTGCTTCTCCTGCACGCGCTGCCTCAATAGATGCATTTAACGATAATAAATTTGTTTGAGATGCAATTTCTGTAATCGCATTTAACGCTTCTGTCATTTGTCTTGTATTATCATTAAACTTAGAGAAAATCTCTGTAACCTCCCGAATGGAATCATTAATAACTCCCAATTGTTCTACATAGGCAACAATCTTCTCCGTTCCATTTTCTGCATTTATTCTTGCTTCAGCCGTATTGGCATGAATTTTTTCTGCATTTTCCACAATAACAGCCGATACCTGCTCCATTTCCTGTATCTGCTCTGCAATTTTTACAACTTCTACATGTTGTTTTTCCAATCTATCAAGCATTTCACCAACGGATTCTGCAATACGAGCACTTCCCTTGGAATTCTCATCCATGCTTTCATTTACCGTTTCTGTAGCTATCTTTAACTCTGCCGTACTATCTAATACCTGACGCAGTATGTCCGCAACATTATTTTTCATCTTATTAAACGCAGTACCCAACTTACCTGTTTCATCAGCGCTCTTAATCTCAATATCATCACCTGACAAATCACCATCCGCAATCAATGAAAGCTTCTTCATCAACTCTAATATCGGTCTGGTAATACTTCTTGAAACAAGCATTGCAACAATTATCGTTATCACAACTACCAAAACGATAACTACCATCATGCCAGATATCATACTCGAAAAATCTTTTTGGATTTTCTGCTGTAAATCTTCACTTCTTGTAATTTCATATGTTAATAAATTCTCAGCACTTGTTGACAGGAATGGTGTCGAACTGTCTAATCTTGCTGCCTGTTCTGATGCCGAAGATGAGTAATTCTCTCCTGATACTGCTACTATTTCTTCATATAATGTAACAAACTTGTCAACTTCCTTGGCCAAGCTTTGCTGCTGATTTCTATTTTGACTATACTCTGCTTCATCACCGATATTCTCACCAATATCTACAACATACTGCTGCATAGTTTCTACCATTTCCAAGTGTCCACTATCTATTGCTCCTCCTGTCGCACACATATTAACTACGATTCTTGCAAGCTTCGCCCCATTCGTTTTAATATAAGTAATCTTGCTTATATTCTCCAGTACTTGTGCATATTGATCGTTATATTGCATGGACTTCGTTCCGGTAAAAAACAGCAATCCTGAAAACAAGATAACAATAATTAATATCATTCCATTAAGCTTCATCTGAATACCTAGATTTAAGTGCTTACGACTCGTTACTTCTTTTTTCTCTTTTCTGACTGTAATATTCTTGACGGTTAATTTCTTATTGAATTTTTTCATCCTTTGTTCCGCCTTTCTTAGCAATCAAACCACACATTTTACAATATATTCTCCGAATTAAATCTTTTTGTGTGTTTTTTGTATATAATATCATTCTATTGTATTTACTTTTTCTTGTCAATCCGATACTTTTTAGACAAATCAAAAAAACATGTCTATATCCTTCTAGATATAAACATGCTTTTAAAGAGAAGAAATTAATTTCTTAGGAACTCCATAATCGGACTCCCATCTGTATCAGATAATTCTACTCCTAATACCTTTGCATAGGTTGGTGCCTCATCAATAAGTCTGCCATTTTCTATTACTACATTTTCTGCAAAATCCGGCCCTTTTGCCATGAAAATTGGCTGTGGTCCTTTCTCTGGTAAATGTCCGTGTGAAGCCTTTCCATAACGATAATCTCTATCTCCAAACGACTCAACTAATTCTCCATTTACACTTTCTCCAAATGAAGTATAATCATCACTTTCTATTACAAAAGCAAAATCTCCATTTAAATGATATTTTTCATGCGCCTCTTCTGCAGTATATACTTCACCAATTCCGTAGATTCCTTCTTTTTTCATCCAGCGAAGTAACTGAAATACTCTTTGCTTTGTCTGCTCATCTTCCGGATTCTTCAAATATACATTTGCTGACAATGCATTTGACAGACAAAAAGCCTTCCAATCCGTTACCGTGCCCTGTTGATCCACATCAATAAATCCGTAATCTGCAAGCATCACATTTATATTGATAATTCTTTGAATGTCCATCTGTCCATGGTCACTTGTTACTACTAAATTTGTATTTTCCGCTAAGCCAAGCTCTTCCTGAACATTCATGAGCATCTGCACAAAACGATCCGTATCTTTTACTGCCTGGTTAACATTTTCATGAAAAACCCCATTGGCATGTCTCGCTCCATCAATATTCGCAGGATGAATCAAAATCACATCCGGCTGTTTCTCTCTCAAAATATCGCATGCGCACTGAACAATAAACTCATCAATATATGGATGCTTATATTCTTTCAATATGTGGCTATTTTTCTTTATGATAGCTATCATATCTTCATCACTGCCTGCTCTGCGAAACATATCTTCTATTGTATCATTTCCCTGCACACCATATACCTGTGGTACATATTCGGGAATCATGTAATCAATATTTTTATGACCGCAGGTTACCGGCCAGGACACGGTTGCTGTTGTAAGACCTTTTTCCTTACATGCAGTAAAGATATCCTTTGATTGAATGACATCTGCAAACCAATTCCAAGGTGTAGGTTTCTGATTTATGTCAAATTTAAAATTACTTGTAACACCATGCCTATCCGGATAGTTCCCTGTCATCATGGTAGTATGGCAAGGATAGGTAACTGTTGGATAGATTGACCTAACCTTACGAATCATACATCCATTTGCTAAATATTTTTGGTAACCAGGAAGATTGGAGAATAACTCCAAATCTTCCGTTACCATGGCATCTGCCGAAAGAATAATTAATTTGTTTCTCATTTACTTCCTCTTATTCATTCAACAATTTATTCATTTTTGTTTCTAATTCTGCAAGTGTTGTATCAACATCTGCATCATTTACCCAGATTGCATCAAGTGCATCCTGTAATTCGATAGATGCTTCTACATATCCTGGATTCATTGGACGACCTGTGCTGTATGCAAGCTGATCAAGAGCTACTTTGTACTGTGGAATCTCAGCATATAATGCATTCATTTCTTCTGAATCTGCTGCACTCTTTCTAGATGGAAGATATCCTGTATTAGTTGAAGCTTTGATTGTCTGTTCCTTCTGTGTAATCCATTCAATGAATGTCCATGCTGCCTGCTTATTCTCATCTGGAATATTAGCAACCATAGTTAAGTTACATCCACCGGATGTTACACCATAATTTTCAGCCATTGGAATGAAACAACATCCAAGCTCAAATCCACAATCTGCTGCTACTTCATTGTAATATGTAAAGTCACCTGTTGAACCATACCAAATTGCTGTACTCTGGTTCATCACGTCAGTCTTAACCTTGTCAGCATCAGCAGCTGAATAGATATGAGCAGCTCCGCTGTCCTTTAAATCCTTAAAGAAGTTAACGATTTCTTTTGCTGCATCATTATTCATATTTGTTGCCATTTCATCTTCTGTTAAAACACTTGAACCATGCTCAAGCATAAATGCTTCGAAAATCCAATTGTAGCTCCAAATAGAAATTCCGTAGTTTCCTGTCTTTTCATGCAAGGTTGTTGCATAGGTTTTCATATCATCCCATGTTTTCATTCCATCTACTGTTAATCCAGCTTCTTCAATTAATGTCTTATTCATATACATGATAGGTGTACTTCTAAGATATGGAACACCATAACAAGCATCATTGATATATGAATTCTGCATTAAACCATCATGAAAATCTGACATGTCAGCACCTGCTGCATTAATATAAGTATCAAGTGGCTCAATTACTCCATTTTCAGCAAATGTTCTAATAGAACTAATCTCCATAACCGATACATCTGGTGTTTCTCCAGCTACATATGCAGCCTGCAATTTCTGATGAAGATCATCATAAGTTCCCTGATATTCTGCTGTTACATGAATTCCTAATTCTTTTCCTACTGTTTCATTGAATTCTTCTGTTAATGCAATGTTATTTTCCTGAATTTTATCTGTCCATGAATACCAAAAAGTAAGTTCTGTTACTTCTCCATCTGCCTTCTCTGCTGTTGGTGTTGTAGCATCATCAATCTTTGTCTCCTGTGCAGCTTTTGTCTCCTGCGCAACAGTTGAATCACCTGTTGTTGCTGCCTGCTCACTGCTTCCACATCCTGCAAGTGTTCCTGCCATCATGGTAGCTGCCATCATCATACTTACTACTCGCTTTGTTCTCTTCATTTTTTTACTCCTCATTTTCTGTCATTTTTCATGACGCTTTCCTTAATCTATGTACAAGCCATATGGCTCAATACCCTACTTCACTCCCATATAAGTAAAGCCCTTAATAATGTGTTTCTGCGCAAACATATACACAACAATAATTGGTACAATCAAAAACATATTTCCTGCCATTACAATATTGTGTGCAACACCTCCATCTACCATGCTAAGCGAGGTAACCGCTACCGGAAGTGTTCTTACCGCATCTGTTGTAGTTAATACCATTGGCCAAAAATAATCATTCCAGCTTCCAATAAATGTCAACATGGCAAGTGTTACTACCGTTGGTCTTGCAATCGGCAACATAATACGATAAATAATCTTAAATTCACTTGCTTTATCAAGTCTGGCTGCTTCTATCAATTCTTCCGGTACCTGCATGAAATTCTGTCGTAACATGAAAATACCAAATGCACTTGTAGCTTGTGGCAGAATCAAAGACCAGTAAGTATTAACTAATTCTAATTTACTAAGTAATAAAAAGATTGGTAAAAATACAAGCTGTGCAGGAATCATCATCGTTGCTAATACAATTCCAAAACTTAGTTTTTTTCCTATAAATTCATATCTTGCAAATGCATACGCTGCCGGAACAATTGTCACAACCTGCAAAACAAGAATGCCTAATGTTACAATAATGGAATTTTTCAATGCATCCCAAAACTTTATGGACTCTAATGCCGTTTGGAAATTTTCCCATTGCGGATTAGTCACCCAAAACTTTGGTGGAAACGCAAGTGTCTCACCAAGTGTTTTTATGGACGTTATTGCCATCCAATAAAACGGTATAAAGAAAACTAGAATTAATACGACATTAAATAATGTCCTTGTCGTTTTCGATATATATTTATACATGTTAGTAACCATACCTTTCATTTTTATTGATAATGAACTTTTTTGTGTAAAAGTCCAAAATATACTAATGTCAGCAGACTGACAATTACCATCAGAATTACTCCTACAGCTGACGCGTATCCTATCTTATAAAAAGAAAATCCATACTCATAAATATAATATACCAATGTATTCGTAGAATTTACCGGACCACCCTGTGTCATGATACTAATTGTTTCAAATACCTTAAAGGATGCAATGGTTCCTGTTAAAACCAAGAAGAATAGTGTTGGTGAAAGCATTGGTAACGTTATCTTAAAAAACACCGTCAGCTTATTTGCCTTATCAAGTTCTGCTGCCTCATATAAATAAGATGGAATTCCCTGCAAAGCAGAAAGGAAAATCAGTGCATAATAGCCTGTTGCTTTCCAGATATTTACAATAATCAAAGAGTACATGGCTACCTTAGGATCAGAAAGCCATTTTACACTATCAATTCCAAACAAATTCAAAACATAATTCAGTAATCCTAAATCGCTATCCATAATCCACATCCAAATAAATGCTATGGATACTAATGGTACAATATACGGAATAAAAACAATGGACTGTATCATTCGATTTATTTTGGTATTCTTATTCAAATATAAAGCTAGTAAAAGCCCAAAAAAGATGAATCCCACTACTGTCCACAATGTAAACTGGCAAGTATTATATAAAACCTGCATAAATTCAGAATCTGTAAATAAGGAAATGTAGTTCTCAAATCCGATAAACTTCATATCTCCTATCATGTTCCATTTGAAAAAGCTTAGATAAATCATATATGCAATAGGATAAACCATAAATACCATACAAATAATCATTGCTGGTGTAATCATCAGATACGGAAGTGTCTTATTTCCAATGCCTTCCATAGGAAAAGTTAAACCTTTTGTTTTCTTTTTACTGTGTATTCCCGCAGGAATATCCAACACCTTTCCACCTTTTAATCTTATATCCATCATTTTCTCCTATCTTAATCTCTGTTCCTGAGCATCAAAATATACAAGCTTCTCATCTGGTACAAAAATAATTACTCGTCCGTCTGCTATGGTTGCTTCATCAAAAATCTTCACCTGCACGCGTCCATAAGAGGTATCAATTTTATATAACGTTTCTGTTCCTAACATTTCATGTGTTACAATGCTACCAGCTATTGCCATTCCTTTTCCAGGAAGGTTTTCTCCCTCTTTGATTAGCATCGCATATTCTGGACGAAAACCTACAAATGCTGCTTCCGCAAAAGGTGTATGCTCATAAATCAAACAGGATAAATCAATGATATTCATTGGTGGTGTTCCAATAAACTGAGCTGTAAACACATTGTCCGGATCATGATAAATCTTATATGGACTTCCCTGCTGCATAATTTTTCCTTTATGCATTAACACGATATGTGTTCCCATTGACATTGCTTCCACCTGATCATGTGTTACATATACAAATGTAGAACCAAGTTTATGATGAAGCTCAATTAAATCTGTTCTTAACTGACTTCTAAGCTTTGCATCCAAATTAGACAATGGCTCATCCATTAAAAACACTTCCGGATTCTTTACCATCGCTCTTGCGAGTGCCACTCGCTGTCTCTGTCCTCCTGAAAGAGCATTTGGCTTTCTATTTAAATAATCCTTTAAACCAACCGCTGTACTTACTTCTTTAATTCTAGCTTCTCTCTCGTCCTTTGGAACCTTACAGTTCTTAAGTCCAAACTCTATATTTTCCTTAACAGTCATAGTCGGGTATAATGCGTAGTTCTGAAACACCATAGCAATTCCTCGATCTCCCGGCTTTACTTCTTTCATGTCTTTTCCATCTATTGTTAAAGTTCCATTTGTTTCCTGCTCCAACCCGGCTATCATACGAAGTGTGGTAGACTTTCCACAACCTGACGGTCCGAGCAATACCGTAAAACTTCCTTCTTCAATCTCTAAATTCAAGTTTTCAATAACAGGCTTTTCTTTTCCATATGCTTTCTCAATATCCTGTAATACAATTTTTGATTCCATTTTTCTTTTCCTCTCTTCCTCTTAACAGAACTAGATTATCAATCTTATGTAAAATCTAAAATCATCCTTTTGTAAAATAAATATATATTTTTTGTATAATTCGTTTGCATAAATACAAAGACAGCCTTCTCAGGCTGTCTTGTCTCTTCTATCCGCTTGCTCATATAACGCATCCCATAAGATATCTTCTACTATTTTACAGGTATTATCTGCGGCTTCTTTTACATAATCATACGCAGTCTCCATAGCATATCCTATTTTAACCGCTCCAAACATACTAATATCATTCTCCTGATCACCAAAAGCAACTGTATGATCTAATGAAAAACCTGCTATTTTTGATAAAATTTTTAATGCCGGTCCCTTTCCACTTCCTTTTGGAATAAAATCAAGCCAGCCGTTACCACTATCTAATATGCTAACTTCCTGTCCAAATTTTTTTCTAAAACGTTCCTTGGCTTCCTCCGGTATCTGCTTTTTATAAACAGCAGCTACTTTCATAATATCTTCTTTGATATCCACAAAATCCTTTACAAGTACTACATTTGTACACAAATTCTCAGCTTTTTGCACCAAACTTTCATTGGAAGAAAAAATATACCCACTATTTACACCACTTACATATATATCTACATCTTGCTCTTTTTTCAGTTCCTCTATAATACTCAGTGCAAACTCATTGCTGATAGAGTTTTTATAAACAATTTTTCCCTTCCACACAACCAGTGAGCCATTTTCTGCAATAAAGCCTATTTCCTCTTCTACTCCCGCCATCATCCTCTTAAGATTGGAATACTGTCTTCCGCTAGCTGCAATAAAACCAATTTCATTATTCAGCATTTCATGCAATACTTTATAAAATTTGTCGGATGGTTCCTTCATATTCTCTCGAAGTAAGGTTCCATCAAAGTCACTAACCACCATGGTTATATCTGTATTTTCTAATTTCATGTTCTATAATCCTTTTTCCAACAACTCTTCAATATCTTTTTCAACGCCAACCAAATCGTTTTCGTCCGGAATATAATATTCCAATACTATTTCAGCATGTGGCGTATATTTCTTATAACATTCTATAAAGCCATCAAAATCCAATGTTCCATCATGGATTCTCTTGTGATAATCATCCTTACCATCATTATTATGCACATGGTATGCTATAATTTTATCCTTTAGTGCTAAGATAACTCGCTCCAAATCCCAGCCATTACAATATGCATGACCAATATCAATTAATACAGGATTGGGCATAGACAGACATTCTTCTATAAATTCCTGCTCATTGAATATTACATTTTTATGAGACGGAACACCCACATTTTCAATAACAACTTGAATTCCCGCCTCTCCAGCCATGCGATTCACTTCATGAAGGTTTTTTCTTGTGTTAAATAGCATTTTTTCTCGTTCTTCCGGTTTAACTTCCATATTGTTGTAATGATAAACCATGTATCTTCCATTCAATTCCTTGGTAAGTGCAATAGATTTCTTTGTTGCCATGGTTGTAAAAGCATATCTTTCATCATTATCATCTACCGAATGTTCACTCTCATAATATTGCTCATGTACAGAAATCGGTATTTGCGTTAGTCTTTTCTTATACTTCTCTAACACCAAATCATATCCCGTTTTATGCCATAAAGGGAAAATTTCCAATCCAACATTTGGATATTTCTCTGCAATTTTCAATGTGTTTTCAAAATCCATATTATCATTCACTAATGTACTTAATAAGATCATATGACTACTTCTCCTTAGGATAGCCTAAATTCTTTTGTGTTTCACCATCAAAAAAGTGTACTTTATCAAAGTTTGGCTCCAAGTGTACTGTTTCTCCCGGTGTTGGTACATTACCATCACTAAGTGCTAGCATTTCCACTCCATTAATCTGAAAATAAACGCCATACTTATCACCATAATCTTCCACGTAACGCACAACTGCCTTTACAGAATAGTCTTTATCATTTCCTTTTCTTGATACGCAAATATCTTCCGGACGAATTCCAAAATATATTTTATTTTGTTTCTTGATTACCTTGCACCATGCATCCGGCACTTTCATTTTCTTTCCATCAATAAATATCTTTCCATCTTCATATGCAGCCTCTACTACATTCATTGGTGGAGAACCAATAAATCTTGCTGTAAACACATTTGCAGGCTTATTATATATTTTTTTAGGTGTATCAAATGCTTGTAATACACCTTTGTCCATCAAAGCAATTTTCTGTCCAACAGTCATAGCTTCTGTTTGATCATGAGTCACATAAATCATTGTCTGATGATATTTTTCATGAATCTTCACTAACTCTTTTCTTGCATGGGCACGTAGCTGTGCATCCAAATTAGATAACGGTTCATCTAAAAGGAAATAGTCTGAGCGCTTTACAATTGCTCTTGCCAAAGCAACTCGCTGTCTTTGTCCTCCTGAAAGCTCTTTCGGTTTTCTTTCTTCTAGTCCTACTAAGTCCAACATTTTAATCGCTTCGCTTGTTCGCTCTGCAATCTCATTAGCTGGAAATCTATTCACTTTTAAAGCATATGAAATGTTATCACGTACACTCATATGCGGATACAATGCATAATTTTGGAATACCATGGATACATTTCTATCTCCACTTTCCACGTCATTGACTCTGCGGCCACCCATATACAAATCACCAGAAGTGATATCTTCAAGACCTGCCAGCATACGTAAAGTGGTAGACTTTCCACACCCAGAAGGTCCTAGAAGAATCAATCTTTCTCCTGCTTTTATCTTCATATTCAATTTTTTTACAACCTGATTTTGATCGTATGATTTACAAACCTGGTCAAATACGATTTCTTTCATAAAACTCCTATCCTCACAAATGATTATTTAACCCCTGACAGTGCGAATGTATTGATAATATATCTTTGGAATATAATATACATTAGAAGTGGAACCATCATGGTAATTACAGATACAGCCATTGCAACCGTAAAATCTGTTCCCCCTTCTGCACTAATAAACATCTGCAGCGCCAATGACAAAGTATAATTGTCCTTCGACTTTAATATCAATACCGGCCATACGTATTCATTCCATGAATTAATAAAGAAAATAATTCCTGTGGAGACAACAGACGGCTTAATAATTGGCACAATAATATCCTTCATAACTCTTGCATGACCTATTTTTTCAATTTTGGCCACCTCAACAAGAGACCTTGGTATTGTTCTCATAGACTGCCGTAGCAAAAAGATTCCCAATGCATCTGCAAACTGTGGTAATGCAACTCCCATAATGTTATCGTTTAATCCCATTTGAGAAATCGTTATATAATTGGGAATCATAGTGACCGTAAACGGAATAAACATTGTACTAATTAGTAAAAAATACACCCCGCGTTTTCCTTTAAAATCAAAGAATACAAATGCATAAGCTGCCAAAATACTTGTTATACTTTTAAAAATTGTAACTATTGTAGCTATTATAAATGTATTCCATGTAATTTTTACAAAGGGAAGAGCAGAAAAAACATATTTGTAATTGTCCAACGTGGGTTTTATTGGAATTATTCTCCATATATGATTTGTTGCTTCCTCAAATGTTTTAAAAGAGTTTACCAAAGCAAACAAAATAGGAAAAAGAAGCACAAGCGCAATTAATCCTAACAGAATATGAATACCCATCTGTTTCATGTTAATTCTCATAATATACTCCTTTTTCAACAAACTTAAATTCTAATAAAAGCAATACGATAAATAATGCCATAGTCACAACCGAAAGCGCACTTGCATCTCCTGTCTGATATAATGTAAATGCCTCATGATAGCTCTGATAAATCAAATTTGAACTTGCATAATTAGGTCCTCCTTGTGTAACAACTTTAATCGGCGTATACACATACTGAAGTCCTTGAACAATTGTCATAATCAAAACATAAACACCAGTTGCTGAACTCATAGGTAACACAATTTGAGTGAAAATCTTATAATCAGAAATATTATCAATTTTAGCAGCTTCAATTACCTCTTGAGACACTCCCATTACTCCACCTAATACAATGATAAAATTATATCCAAATACCTTCCATGAAGTAATCAAGCTTAGTATGGCAATAACCAATCCCTCTGTCTTGGACCAAGTTGGAATCTGCATGCCAAAGTTCTTCAAAATTATAGCAACCGGTCCAGAAATGGGATTTAATATCCATACATACAATACGGAACCTACCACCAACGAAATAACACTTGGAAGGAAAAAGGCCGTTTTATAAAAGCCTTTTCCCTTCTCAATAACAAATGTTAATAGATAAGATACCACATATGGAGCAGCTAAATTTATAATCAATAAAATAACAATATAGACTACTGTATTTCCTAACACTTTGTAAGTTACTTCATCCTGAAACAACTCAATATAATTCTGTAATCCTACAAATTCCTTAACTGGCTTAATCATGTTCCAATCAAAGAAACTTAAATAAATTGTTCGAATTAATGGCCAGAACATAAATACACAAAATGCAATGAATGCGGGTAATATGAACAAACCTGCTACTATATGCTCTTTTGCTTTTCTTTTTTTCATTGTCGTTCTTGTCTCCTGCTCTAATATCCTAACAAGGTATTAATTTTATCCTGCGCACTTGTCAAGCCTTCCTGCGCACTGATAGAACCACCTAAAATTTGATCCTGTGCATCACTCAAAATCTGATCCGCCTCTAATCCAACATTCCCAGGAAATGATGCCCAACTCACAACACCATCCATCTGTGTTGTTGCCGCTTTCATCATTTCATTTTCTTCTAAGAAACTCTTTAAACCTTCCGGGCTATCTGCTACATCCTTACGTGGTGGTACATAACCTGTTCCAATTGTCCATGTTGCCATACTTTCAATTTCATACAGATACTTCATAAACTCCCAAGCAGCCTTCTGCTCTTCCTCTTTCAACGCTGTAATAGCAAGGAAACATCCTCCTGCTGGAACTATTCTCTCCTTACCTTTCCACACTGGTGAATTTACTGCTGCTGCCTCAAACTGTGCAGTCGACTGAATACTAGCTCTTCTAGCAATTGTAGTATACAGCATTGCAACCTCACCTGCGTTAAATGCCTGACAACCTTCATCCCATGTGATATGTGGAGTAAGTCCTTGTGCTATCATATCTGCCCACATTTGCATTGCTTCTATACCGCCTTCTGACGCTATATTTGTATGCATTTTTCCATCTTTATCTGCTGTAATTAACTCTGCTCCATTACTCTCCAATAACGCCTGTGCACCCCAATTATCATCTTCAATATAACATCCGTATTTTCCAGTCTTTTCATTGATAATTTGAGAATATTCATATACCTGTTCCCAAGTTTGTGGACCTTCTTCAGGAAGTCCTGCCTCTTTAAATAAATCAACATTATAAAACATTACAGGGCTACTTAAAGAGTATGGAATACCTACCTGCTCTCCTGCTGTATTAACTGCTAAATCCAAAATATTGGGTAAAAAATTATCTGCTAAAAATGTACTATTTTCCGCATCAAATTTTTCAATTGCATTTTGCGGGGTAAGATAACTGAAGTTATTGGAAAAATACTCAAGATAAGACCAGCCAATTTGTACAACCGCAGGAGAGTTCCCTACTGCCACTTCTGCCTGCAAATTTTTCATTAATCCCGCATACATATCCGGATTATACTTTGCAACTACCTCTATATGATCATTTTCTGTATTAAACTTGTTAACTAATTCTTCTACAGCTGCGCCACCTTGCGCTTCTGCGTTACAATGCCAATACTCAATCTTTATTTTTTCTCCATTTGCTGTAATGCTATCACTCTTTGCTGTTTCATCATTATCTATTGTTGTGGTATCTAACGCACCGCAACCTGTCATAAGCATTGTTGCTGCAAGCAACGCCGCTCCTAATCTCTTTGTTTTCCTTCTCTGCTTTTTCATACTATTTCCTCATTTTGTCTTTATAATTGACCTGCGCTTGTCTTTAACAAAATAGCATACATATTTTATGCAAACTATCAGTAATCTGTAAAATAAAAGTAAAATACAATATCATCTTATTTCTAACTTTTTAATGGCTACATTGGAAATACCATAATATGTAATGAGTTCTTGATTACAAAAATAAACAGTGCTATTATATGAAATTAGGTCATCATAAAACACATGATGATATACATAGAAACAAGACATCGAGGAGGACTAAATTATGAAAAAAGTTTTTATGGCATTTGCAATGACAGTAGGAATGGTATTTTGTGTGAGCTGTGGCAAGACAGAAACCGCATCATTACCAGTATCCACACCAGAAGAAGTTAAAACTGTTCTTATTGCAGGAAATGAAGAATATGTCGCTAACAGCAGCAACAAAGGTGATATTTCAAAAGAAAGACGTGAAGATACTGCTACAAATGGTCAGTTTCCATACGCTACTATCATTACCTGTTCCGATTCCAGAGTTCCTGCAGAGCATATCTTTAATGCCGGCATTGGCGATTTATTCGTTATCCGTACCGCTGGAAATGTAATTGGTGACTATGAACTCGGCAGTGTTGAATATGGTGCAGAACACCTAAACACAAAGCTTGTTGTTGTAATGGGTCATACAGGATGTGGTGCTGTACAGGCTACCTTAGAAGGCGGCGGACATGGTAATGTTCAAGCAATTACGGACGAAATTGCTTCTTGTTTAACACCTGATTGTAGTGCAACAGAAGCAGAAATTTTAAATGTTAAAAACAGTATAAACAAAATTAATAGTAGCGAAGCTATTCAGGAACTTACAGAAGAAGGCTTAGTAGAGGTTGTTGGCGCAATCTATGATATCTCTACTGGTACTGTAACCTTTTTAGATTAGTTTGCATATTATTAAAAGAGTCTCACACCTTAGGTGTAAGACTCTTTTCCTACATTTTTATTTTAAAAAACTCTTCAAAGATATCACATACTCTATCAATATCTTCTAAATAGATTTCTCCAATATTACCAATTCTAAAGGTATCTGCATCTGTCACTTTGCCAGGATAGATTGCATATCCTCTTTCTTTAATATATTTGTACATTTCCTCAAAGCAGAAATTCTTATTCTCTGGATAGAAGAAGGTCGTTATAATTGGCCCCTGATTCTCACCATCAATATATGGATTAACACCCATAGCCTTCATACGTTCAATCAAACGCTGATTATTGGCTTTATATCTACGCGCTCTTGCTACAATACCACCTTCTGCCTTTAACTCTTCCATTGCTTTTGCAAATGCAAGTACAACATGAGTAGGTGATGTAAACCTCCACTTACCATCCTTTTCCATAGTCAGCCACTGATCATATAAATCAAGAGAAAGACTCATAGACTTACCTTCACATTTCTTTAATTCTGTTCTCTTACAAATAATATATGAGAATCCCGGAACACCCTGAACACACTTATTTGCACTGCTAATGATAAAGTCAATACCGATTCCCGCAATGTCTATTTCTACACCACCAAAAGATGACATACCGTCTACGATAAATGTTCTTCCTAGCTCCTTTACAACTTTTCCTACCGCAGCAATATCATTTAAAATACCGGATGTTGTTTCACTATGAATTATTCCAACATGAGTAATAGCAGGATCTTCCTCTAACATTTGCTTAACCTTCTGTGCATCTGGTACCTTGTCATAGTTTTCTTCATATACAACGGTATTCTTGCCTGCCTGCTTTGCAATTTGTACCATTCTACTACCATACGCACCATTTACACAAACTAAAATCTTATCACCATTGCCAACTGCACTTGTAACAACTGATTCTACACCAAAGGTTCCACTTCCTTGCATCAAAACTACGGTATAGTCTTCTTCACTTAGATTTGCTAACGCTAATAAATCTTTTCTAATCTTTTGTGTAATCTCCTTGTAATCATCATCCCATGTACAATGATCCACCATCATTTCACTCTTTACGGTTTCTGTTGTTGTTAATGGCCCTGGAGTTAATAACTTGTATGTATTCATATTCATATTTATAACCTACCTTTCTCAATTTTAACATAGCTTTTCTTATTTACAACTTTCTGATAAATTCTTATGTTTTTCTAATAATTCAACCGTGAGTTTTTCTGTAAAAACTCTTGGATAAACGGATTGATTCGTTGCATCCACCGTTTCACCTTCATAAATAGCATTTGGATAATATTCTTGAATTCCACTTCTTCCTTTTTCAATAATACATTCTGCCATTTCCATTGCTAAAGGGTTGGTATTATTTGCCTTATCGATAACTGCTATCGATTCTGTTAAAGAAAAATTTCCTTCTACAGGGTCTATAAAGTCAATCGGAAGACCTTCTGCTTTATCTGCAACTGCCTGATGTCTTAGTCCAAATCCTATTGCAACCTCACCTGCACGAACTTTCTTAAGCGGGCCTGAGCCAGACTGTTCTAAATGTGCACCTGCATTTTCATAAATCCCCTTTAAAATAACCTGTGCTTCATCCTCTCCGTAAGCATCTACTAATGCCTGAATCATTAGCCATGCAGTAGAAGAACCTTGAATATCAGTTACTGATAAAAATCCTTTGTATTCTTCCTTTGCCAAGTCTTTTAAACTGGTAGGGACTGTGAGTCCATATTGCTTCATCATCTCCGTGTTAACAACAATTGCCCCTTCCTGAGAAGTAATAGGAGTATAGTATTCCGGATATTCCTCTAATGTGTTTGTTTCAAACGTTAATGCCTGATACATAGCATTCTCTGCCTGAGAACTTTCAATGTAAAAAGAGCTCATGGTAATCAAATCTGCCTCAATGTTGGTTCCCTCTGCTAAAAGCTTACCGCCCAGCTCACTGGTACCAAATGTCTGCAATAAATATTTGCCTTCATAACCGTTGCGATCCAATGTCTCTTTCATTACTTCAATTGCTTCATCATCTGCATTTGTATAAATGACCACTTCTTCATTTTTACTACTTGCACATCCTGTGAGTATACTAGATATTGCTAAAGTGCAGCACAACGCCGCTGTTGCTAATTTATTAAACTTCTTCATTATTTTTTCCTCTTTCTTTACATTTTCTTTCTATTTGCCAACCCTTGAAATAAAAACTTGGCAAGTAAATTTATAACAAGTATCATCAACGACAGCACAAAGACTTCACTAAACTCCGCATAGTGCTGTAATTCCTTAATTTTTGCAGTCATAACCATTGTTCTTGCACCGGTAATAAAGATAATTGCACTTACTGTAACCATCGCATTCACAAAATAATAGCTGAATACTTCCAACAATGTTGACATTGCATTAGGCGTTACTACTCTGATAATTGTTTGAATCCATCGATCGCCCATCAGTTTTGCTGTTGTTTCCCACGAAGAGTTCATTTTCTCCAATGAGTTCTTCATCATAAGATATGGTGTTGAGAAAAAATGCACCACATTACATAACACAATAATTGCGATTGTATTTTGCAAAGACGTTCCACTAAATGTAAGTAAAAATGCGATACCTAAAACCATTCCTGGAACTGTATTCGTAACAAGGGAGATACTTTCCATTACCTTCTTGCACTTACTACTAATCATACTTCTTGCAGTAACAAGTGCTGCTCCATAAGCAAGCAACGCACCAACCACTGCGGTAAGGAAAGCAGTTATAAGCGAATTCTTCATTACTCTTAGTAGAACACGATCCCCAAAAACATTGGTAAAGTGCTCTAAGGTAAATGACATTCTATAAGGCCATTCACTAATGAATGGAATCAACACAATTACAGCAAATACGGATAATATGGACGTCAAAATAATTACTGACAACAGTCCAAATGTTATATCTCTTACTTTTGATTTTCGTAATTCTATTACCGAAACTTTGTTATAACGAATATTGTACTTTTCCAAATAACTTAAGATTCCAATACTTAATATAGAAGGGAACAACATTACAATTGCTACAACGGCACCATTATTAAAGTTAGGCACGCTTCCAAGCATCTCGTTATATAGCAAACTCGCAATCACCTCTACTCTTCCTCCTACAGAAGCAGGAATTCCAAAATCTGTAAAGCTTAAGAAAAAACACTGTATTACGGAGGCTGCAAGTGTACCGGATAATGGTCTTAAAATTGTCTGTACAAAGCTTCTTAACGGCTTGTCTCCCATTACCTTTGACACTATCAGATATTTTTTATCTATATATTGCATCGTATTATTAATGAGCATAAATGCTACCGGTAACGTATAGATAACATATCCTAGCACCAAACCATTTACGCCATAGATATCAAATAGCTGTCTGCCAAATACTTTCGTAAGTAAGCCTTGGCGGCCAAACGAATAAATAATGGCAAATCCATATGTAATTGTTGGAAGAAGCATCGGCAATACTGCCAATCCACGAATTATTCCCTTTATAGCCTTTGGAATATTCGTAAAGTGTATACTGTAGGACAAAATAAATGCCAGTATTGTCGTTAACAACGCACTTAGAAAAGATATTCCAAAACTATTCTTTAATATTTGTATAAAATTATCTCGTAACAATATGTTTTGGTAGAATGCAAGACTAATTCCCTCTTTTCCTACAAATGATTTCTGAAGTATCATCCACATCGGAACCAACAGGAAAAAAGTAAATAAAATGCACACCATCGCAAATATTGTTTTTGTTTCTATGTCTTTTTTTCTCATTGCAAACTCCACGTAACCTATGCTGTAACAGCCTGTTGATTCATGTAGTTGCAGAACAATTGATAGATATTATTTCTTTTAATTTCTAACTGATTTAAAATAAAATTCTTTACAAAAACATTTCCAGGCTCATTAATGATTTCACTTGGCTTTCCATATTGTGAAATCTTTCCATCGTTAATAATCAATACTTTGTCAGACAAAGTAAGAGCTTCTTCCGGATCGTGCGTTACAATAATAGTAGTTAAGTTGTACTCTCTTGCAATTTCCTTAATCTTGCTCTTTATAGATTCCTTTATTACACCATCCAATGCACTTAACGGCTCGTCTAACAGCAAAATTTTTGGTTTCATAACCATGGTTCTTGCTAATGCCACTCTTTGCTTCTGACCACCGGATAACTGTTCAATCTTTTTATCCAAATGTTCCTCTAAACCTAATAAACGAATAAACTCCTTTACTTCTTCTTCTGAAGAGATTCCCGGGTTATTTCGAAGACCGTATGTAATGTTTTCATACGCATTTAAATTAGGGAATAACGCATAATCCTGGAATACAATATTAAATCCTCTTTTTTCCATTGGTACATTGGTGATATCTTCCCCATTAAACACAATCTGGCCATCACTAATATCTGTCATTCCCAAAATCAGATTGAGAAGCGTTGTTTTTCCACTTCCTGAAGGACCTAAAATTGATACAATCTCTCCTTCTCCAATTTCTAATGAAATATCATTTAATATTGTTGTGTTATCATATTTCTTTACGATATTTTTTAATTCTAACATTTGCTTTTCCCTTCCTTTTCTGCTATAACCCATTACTATTTCTACTGAATTGTTTCCTGCATTCTTCTATTAATTTCTTCGATTACCTTTGGAAGCTCTCTCATGGTACGAATTACATAATCAGCCCCTGCATTCTTCATAGTCTCTTCTGCCTTCACAAAGCGTTCTTCCTTTTCTTCGTCAGACATGCTTGCGGCCATTTCCAATGTCATGTTCGCGATACTTGACCCTTCTACCACACCAATGCTCCATGCTCCTGCGTTTTTACCTTCCTTAATATCTGCAACCGTATCTCCTACCTTAACAACACTCTTTATAGAAGATACCTCAAAATGTTTCATATTCTCATAAAGCATATATGGATAAGGTCTTCCAAATCCATTTGTCATTTCAGAAGTTACCATATAGTCTGGTGCATAGCCGAGTTCCTTTGCTCCCTTTTCTACAATGTCCATCATTTCTCTTGTATATCCTGTTGTACTTCCTATATGAAGTCCCATCCTTCTTAACTCAGCCATACTTTCTAATACGCCATCAATTGGTGTGCAGTAATCCTTTAAAGCTCTTAAAAGCTCTACATTGAACTGAGCAAACATTTCATCAATATCTGCTTGTGTCCAATCTCTCTGATACTGCTCCTTCCACTGTCTGGTTGCATCTTCTGTTGCAAGAAGTGTTTCGATATGATCTCTTTTTCCCATTCCCATCGGCTTTAAAATCGCTTCTCTGGTAAGATGAATGTTTTTATTTTCAAATATTCTTTCAAATACCGCTAAAGGTGCGATACATCCATAATCAACGGTTGTTCCTGCCCAATCAAATACGATTAACTTTATTTCTTCTCTCATTTGCGTGATTTCTCCTGTTTTTTGCTTTCTTTTGCTGTTTTCAAAATTGATATTATCAGACGTTTGTAAAATCAAATACCATGCATTTGAAAAGGGTATGTAAAACGTTTGTAAACTACTTGAATTTTACATAGTTTAAATTGTATCCTCACCTTAAATCTGCTAGACTTTGCTTGTTTTCATAGTTGCAGAAAACAGCAAATTACAGAAAAGCAGGTGAACATATGCTATATGAAGAACGTGTAAACTATATTTTAAAAAAATTGGAACATAACAGTCTTGTAAAAACAAATGACTTGGTAAACGAAATGGGTGTATCTATTGATACCATTCGTAGAGATTTAAAGAAGCTAGAAGAGGAAGGAAAATTAACCTGTATACGTGGTGGCGCGTGTTCTTCGGAAGAAGAACTACAATATTCCCCTTTTTTCGGTAGACAAATCATAAATGAAGACTTAAAACGCGAAGCAGCCAAAAAAGCTACTTCTCTTATTCATTCCGGAAATATTATTGCTCTAAATGCGGGTACCACAAATTCTATTCTTGCAGAAGAACTTGTAAAATTGAAAAAACAGATTACGGTTGTTACCAATAATCTGTCTGCACTTTCCATTTTAACAGGATCCGAATATATTCAAATTGTTGTTCCTAGTGGTATTGTTGATAAAGAGGAACTGGCATTATATGGATGCAATTGTGTCGAAGAGATTTCATCCTACTCTTTCGATCTTAGCTTTTTGGCAATCAATGCCGTGCATCCTATCTATGGATTTTCTGATTTTCGCTTTCAGGAGATGGATATTATTAAGACAATGATAAAACACAGCAAACGCTCTGTTGCACTTATGGACTCCCAAAAGTTTGGTAAGATATCAAAGAAAGTCTTTCTTTCTCCAAGAGAGATTAGCTTACTAATTACAAACAATCAAATCGATTACTCCCTTAAAAATCAATTTACTGAAGCGGGGTTATGCATTATTTAAAAATAGTGCGTGCCAGCGCACGCACTTTGGCAAGAATTTCTGCCGAAATTCTTGTCTAACTACCACTATGTTACAGCATTTTCCTATTGCATAAAAATAGTGCGTGCCAGCGCACGCACTTTGGCAAGAATTTCTTACGAAATTCTTGTCTAATTATCACTACGTAACAACAATTTCATATTATTTAAAAAACAGGTCATTTTCTTTATTATGAGGAAATCGACCTGTTTTTACTTAGTTATAAGACTGTACTATGTTACTATACAAATCCTGTAATGTCTTTTCTGATAATACCATAGGATTATTTTTTAATCTGGTTGCATTTACGGAACCTGCAAGCAAACCAACATCCTCGATATTCATAGTAACCTTATCTTTTTCAAAAAGCTTTTTATTTAATGTAAAAATATATTCCAATGCTTCCGAAACAGATGAACAATACAATGTCTGCGCAATCTGCTGAAATAATTCTTCCAGTTTCTTTCCTAACTCTGACGACAACATATCTATATGTTCCCACATATATTTCCACACATATGGCAGGCAGATAAATGCAGCTCTTCCATGCGGAACGCCATATTGGGAAGTCAACTTATAGCTCATAGCATGTGCTGCTGTCGTTTGCGTAATATTGATTGCTTTTCCAGCATAATTTGCTGCAATCAACATATTTCTATTACCTTCTTCTGTATTTTCTAAGTATGCTTTCATATTATCCAAAATCATAGAAAGAGCTTTTCTAGAATATTCCCTGCTTTCCGAAGTTGCATTTACAGACCACCAGCTTTCAATGCTTTGGCAAAAAGCATCCACCATTGTACATTTTTTCTGATATTCCGGTAAGGTAAATAGAGCTCTATAATCCAGTAAGGCATACGCCGGAATAATGCTTTCATGTGTTACAGACTGCTTTTTATTATCATAATAAATAACTGCATATCTTGTTGATTCGCTTCCTGTTCCTGATGTCGTTGGAATGGCAATGAGCAATACCTCATTATCCTTATATTCCTGTTCCAAATATAGTGCGTTGTCATCCATCTTGGAATATAGCTTAATGCACTTTGCAACATCGATAGCGCTTCCACCTCCAATTGCAAGAATCGCATCGCAATCATTCTCTCTGAACACCCTTACACCTTTTACAACATCCTCATACAAAGGATTGGATGTAAATTCATTAAAAACTACACAAGGTATATCTATACTCAGATACTCTTCTCTTGGAATTAAATATTGAAAAGCTGTATCGCATACTAATAGCACTTTTCTTATCTGATGATTTTCGCATATTTCATTCAACTTCTGTTTGATTTCCGTTGATACAATTACCTGTTGTTTACTCATTTTCTTTTCCTTTTTTGTTTTATTCTTTTCAACTCCCTAAAAAAAGAATTTCCGCACCACTTTGTTCTGCTAAGTAATCACCAACCTCTGGAGAGTTTGGTTCATATCTTCCGTGGCAGTCACTTCCTCCTGTTAGGAAAAGATGATATTTATCTGCATATTCTCTTATAATCACCTTATCCTTATCAGCATTTGCATGATGGTTCAATTCCAAACCATCTAAGCCTGCCTTTACCAATTCCGGAATTAATTCAAAATTCTGTTGCTGACCACTATGCGCCAAGACTGCATAACCTCCAGCATCTTTGATTGCCTTTATTGCTGTAAATGGATTTAAATATTCAATATCAAAATGACATATTCCATTATTTTTAAATGTTGAATAATAGAAATCTCCAAACAATTCCGGTACCTTTCCCTGTGCAAGCAGCCAATCCATAATATGCTGCTTGTAAATATACTTTCCATCTGCTTTTGCTATGCAATCTATGTCTATATCGTATCCATTTTCTCTCAAAATCTGTATTTGCTTCATAGAATTGTCATTTCTTGCTTCCAAAGTTGGATGTACTACTTTTTCTACAATTTCTGGTCTTTTAATCCCAAAACCTAATACATGAACTCTGAAATTCTTATCATAATCAAATGCAGAAATCTCAATCCCTGCACATACCTTTACCTTAGAACTTTTAGGCAGCTTTAATGCATGTGAAAGGGTATCATGATCCGTAATAGCAATTGCATCCAGGCCTTTTTTCTCTGCTGCTGCAACAATTTCCTCCATGGTATAGCTTCCATCTGAAATTGTTGAATGTATATGCATATCTGCTTTTAACACTAATTTGTCCTCCGTAATATTTCTAGCATGCTTCTGATTCTGCCAATACTTCTGCTGCATATTCCATACGGTAGTCAATTGGCACCTTTCTTTTTTCACGCATCTCAAATCTAGCATCTGCCAATGTTCTGATTGCGATGTCATCATGAAATACCCCAAGCATTGCTGTACCCTGCTTTTTCAATTCTAAAATGAGATTCATAACCCATTCCTTACTTATCTTATCAAGAGAAGCGGTCGGTTCATCCAATAACAAAAATCTTGGGCTGGTAATTAACGCATTGGCAATATTAAGTCTCTGTTTTTCACCACCACTAAAGGTAGCAGGATACATATTCCATAAATGCTCTCCAATTCCCACACACTTTAAATATTCCTTTGCTTTCTTTCTGGCTACCTCTTGAGCTACCCCATGAGCCGTTTGCGTATTAATTAAGATATCTAATGCAGAAATACGAGGAATCACACTAAAAAATTGTGATACATAACCAATTTCTTCTTTTCGAAGCGCAATAATTTCCCATGGCTCTGCTGTTGCAAGATTGATGCTGGTTCCATCTGCTTTTTTATACCATACATTTCCACCTGTTGGCGTATAAGTGCGATAAATACATTTTAATAATGAGGATTTTCCACATCCACTTGGCCCTGTAATGGCAGTCAACGTTCCAGGCTCAATATGAAGGTTGATATTTTCAAATCCCTCAATCTGCGCATCATCTCTGATATGCATATAAAATTCTTTACATAGATTTTCTACTCTTATCATATTTTTACCTCATTTTCTTCTTATGCGCTTTTTATATGTTCTCGATAATTCAGATTTAAAACCTTTTTACCATCAACAAAGGCTGCATGTACTACTGGCATTTTGTCTCTTTTTCCAACAATAAGCAGGTCTGCAATCATTCCTTCCTCAATAGACCCTGTTGTCTCACCGATTCCAACTGCGCATGCGGGATTATAGGTTGCCATGTTTACTGCTTGATATAAAGGAAGCAGCCCCTCATCTGCTATTTTAAACACTGCATGTAAAAGAGACGCTGGAAAATAGTCTGATACCAAAATATCTGCACAATTATTTCTAATTGCCTCTAGCGCAGAAAGATTATTCGAATGAGATCGTCCCATTAAAATATTATTTGCTCCAACTACTACCATAAGCCCTCTGTCATGTGCCTCTTTAGCCACTTCAAGTTCAATTGGAAATTCACAAATATTGACTCCTAGATTTCCCATGACATAATCCAGTTTTTCAATACTGTCATCATCGTGTGAAGCCATTGGTATTCCTGCTTCCTTTGCCATTTTGGCCGCATCTTCAATCTGTTGACTTGTAATTTTAGCAGCACTCATGCGCTCAAATAATATTTTATCTTTCTCTGCATCTGACTGGTTATCAGTCATGACATGTTTCTTAAAAAATTCCAAATCTCGATACTGTCCCTGTCCAGGCGTATGATCTACAAATGACATCAGCTGCATATCTCTATTTTTAATAAAATCAATCAGCATGTCATAGCCACACGTATTGGTTATATCATATCTGCAGTGAAAACGATGATGAATTAAATGATCGCCATCATTGTGCTTTCTAATAACCTGAACAAGTTTTTTATGATTCTCTGGTGTTCTAAGAAGCATTTTTGCCTTTGCTTCAGAAGCTTTACTCTCTTCAGAATTGGCAATTGTAAGAGAATGATACATGGTCGTAATTCCCTGACATACTAACTGTTTTTCCTGCTCACGTATTGCAATATCAAAGTCTATCAGACTTTGCGGTCTTGGCTGCGCTACTCTTTCTATATTATCAGAATGCAAATCAATAAATCCCGGCATAAGATATGCACCTTCCGCATCAATCTCTTCATCACAGTCACAACAAACCTCTGCGGGACTTGTATATATTGCCTTAATTATCTTATCTTCAATTAATACTGCTGCGTTATCTAGTATTCCATCCTTTTTTATAATACAAGCATTATATATCAATGTTTTACTCATCGTTTATCACCTCGTTGTTATAATAATGAGCTTACCAGTGTCTGCGTATATTCATGAAGCGGATCCTCTAGAATCTGATCTGTAAGACCTTCCTCCACTACTCGTCCACCTAGCATTACCATCGTTCTGTCTGCCATCATTCTGATAACTGCCAAATCATGACTTACAATCATCATAGTAATTCCAAGCTCCTGCTGTATTCGTCTAATCAAATCAAGTACCTTTGCCTGCACACTTAAATCAAGTCCTGTTGTTACCTCATCCAAAAACAAAATTGGTGGATTATTGGCAATTGCCTTTGATATCTGCACTCTTTGTTGCATACCTCCGGAAAATACCTTTGGTGCATCTTTCATTCGCTCAAAAGGTATTTCCACATGTTCTAGTAATTCTCTACATTTTTCTATCATCTCTGCAGAGTTACGATTTCCTGCAGCAATTAGCTTTTCTGCAATATTGGCACCTGATGAAATATCCATTCTCAAACCAAGCATTGGATTTTGATATACCATACCCATAAGATAATTTCTTAAATATCTTTTATTCTGGCTGCTACTGTTTAATATATTTACTTTTCCATCTTCATATAATGACAAATATGCTTCCCCTGAAGTCGCTTTATGGTCAAAATAAAGTGTTTTTAATAAAGTACTTTTTCCAGAACCAGACTCACCAACAATTCCTAAAATTTCACCCTGATACAATTTAAAATTAACATCCCTTGCTGCCCAAATAGTATTACAAACCGGACATCTTCCTTTTTCCAGTTCTATATGTGTTCTGCAATATTCACAGCTATCACCAAAGCGCACCGTTATATTTTTACCCTCTAATACAGGTTTTCTTTCTTCCATTTATGCGTTATCCTTTCTCATTTCCATTAATCAGCTCTTCGCTTCTGACAATATCCTGTATCAGAGCACTGATAGAATCGCTCTCCTGTCTCTGCGTCAAACATTTCATCAAAAAAGACATCTGTCGCTCCACACAGTCTGCAACATCTTCCAGACATATCTTCTCTTCTAAACGGAAAATCATCAAACGTTAAGGACTCAACATCTGTATGAGGAGGAACTGCATAAATCTTTTTTTCTCTACCTGCTCCAAACAGATACAAACAATCCGAATCATTTAGCTTAGGATTATCATATCTTGGAATCGGACTTGGATTCATGATATATCGGTCATTTACTTTTACAGGATGGTCTGCACCCTTGAAAGGACTCCCTTTCTTAAGTAATTGTTCAAAAAGATTTACCCAGATTCCCGTATATTCACCATCACCATGAAGCTCTCTTGTCACTTCTTCATGAGGAGATACACATCTTAATGGTTCTGGAAGCGGTACTTGCAATACTAACACCTGATCCTCTCTAAGCTTCTCTTCGGGTATTCTGTGTCGAGATTGTATCAATGTAGCCTGAGCCGTATCCGTTGTAATCTCTACACCAGTAGTATCTCCAATCAGCTTTTTAATGCTAACGGCATTTACACTATCATCATTTCCCTGATCAATTACTTTCAAAACATCGTCTGGTCCAATCAGAGACATGGTAAGCTGTATTCCTCCTGTTCCCCATCCTCTTCCAATCGGAAGCTCCCGGGATCCAAATGGAACCTGATATCCTGGAATTGCAATTGCTTTTATTATTGAACGCCGAATCTCCCTTTTGGAGCCTTCATCTAAAAACGCAAAATTATAATCTTGTGAAACCATTACTCTGCTTTCTCCTTCTTACGACTTCTTAATGCATCCAGCTTCGACTGGAATGTAACATAATGTGGCAATTTGAGATGTGATATAAAACCATTCATCTCTAGACAATCTCCATGCATTAGAACAAATTCTTTATCGCTAGTGTAACTGTTTCCTTCTAAGGTTAATGCTCTATCTAAAATACACATAGCAATTGCCTTCGTATCATTTCTTCCCATAACACATCCATATCCAACATCTATTCCTGATTTATCTGTTCTTTCTCCCATTAAACCTTCTACTTCTGTAACGTAGATATCTCCCACATACCATACTTCATTTTCATCCAAAGGATATACCACCTCTATTTCAAGACTTCCATAGCGAAGTTCTCCAATCGTTGGATGAGAAGCACCAAACCCTCTAATATCACTGTATGCAAGACCAGATATGAAACCGGTATCTGCTCTGGTTAATGTCTGTAATATTGCACTTCTTGGTGCTGGAATCGGTAGCTTTTCCATGGTAATATCACACGGTTCTGAATTATCAACACCTCGTTGTGCAAGTAAGCCTTCTTCTCGCAGAATATCAAGAACTCTTGGAGCCTTATCACTAAGCTCTACCATTTCATTCTCTGAATTTATCTGAAACTTCCTTATATATTCCGCTTTTGCTTGTTCCAAATCCTCTTCCGTTTCTTCCTGCAAATGAAAATTAAGCAATCTATGCACATAATCATAGGTTGGTCCTAATAATTGTCCGCCGGGAATATCCTTAAATGCAGAACTGATTCGTCTCCTAATATGCATATTTTCCCCTGAAACTGTAATTGACTCATAGTTTCTAGACAATGTGGAACGATATGCACGAAGCAGAAATACTGCTTCTTCCGGACTTCCTTCACATTGCTTTAACGCAAGAGCAGCATAATCCGGCGCATACAAACCAGCCTCAGACATAATTCTATCGATTAACAGTGACATTCTTTCTTTGATTGCCTGTAACTCTACTGGTGTCTCTCCATTTGCTCTATAACTTTTTAACAATTCTATGGATGCTTCAATTGCTTCCTTTCCTCCGGTAACTGCTACATATCCCATTAATCTATGCCTCCAACTTTAAGTGTTCTTGGAATTCCCATAATATCTCCTTGATTGGTATAAAATATAATATCTATACCGCATGGAAATTCATAATTCTTTTCTTCTCGTGTGTCCATCCACTTTACAGCTGCCTCAGGAAGCTTTACTTCTCTGCAATTCTCTATTCCCGGACCTTTAAAAATGAGTGTCTTTTCCCCATCAAACTGTTTTAATCCAACAATAAGCATGGCACTCTTATGTGGCTCTGGTAAGGTTCCTACCTTAGCACAGTTAATCAGCTTTCGATTATATTCTTGAGCACCTTCTATATCGGTAGCAAAGATGAAATCCGCATCTTCTACGCTACTTTTTACTGCCAAGGTATTTTCTTTTATGTATGTACAAAGTTCCTCACTATCTTCTACATATAAGCGTGAACGATTGTCCATAAATGTCATCGCCATTGCTGCTGGAACACAATCCTTAATTTCCAACTTTTCACTTTGCTGTTTTATATTAAAAATTTTTCCCGGATTTGCCATTGCATTCATAACACTCTTAAAAATCTTCTGGCAATCAAAAACCATATCAAAATTATTATCCGTTAACACGTAAATCCTCCATTCAAACCTCTTATTCAACATTCATCGTTTCAAATTTAACCTTTGTTGCTTGATGCAACCTGATTTCTCTCTGCTCACGCAGTCTAATCAACTCTTCCTGCTCTTGTAATGCTCGCATAATAACCCCCTGAAATTCATTATTAAACTGCACTACAGCATCAATTACTGCCGCATACAGAACCTTATCCATATGGTCACCAGCCATAAGCGCAAATCCCTTTACCCCCGCAATCTCAACCATTGCTTCGCTGGCCAAAAGTTCACCAATGTAAAAGTCTGCCTTTTCAACTGTTTCTTTCATTCTTACCATTACCATTGTTTTTGCCGGTTTCTTTAAAATATTTACATTCATTTCTCCCATAACCGGTTCTGCAAGTGCCTTTAATGTTTCTGCAGAGCTTTTTCCCAATATTCTGGAAAGTCGTTTTCTATTCATATCCATTATTTCATTTTCTCCTTTAATACCGTAAAGCCCAATTCCATTGCATAAATGAATGCGAGCATAATAATAATTGCTACGATTGCCTGTCCGTATGCATAACGTCCCATACTATTAGAAACTACATATCCTATACCACCGGCTCCTACGGTTCCTAATACTGCTGATGCTTCAAAATTACTTTCAAAACTAATTGATGTCCATGCCAGCAAGCTCGTAAATGCAGAAGGTAATACCGCTCTAAAGAAAATAGCAGTTTTACTTGCTCCCATCGCCTTTAATGCTTCCATGGTTTCATCGGAAACTTCTTCAAAACACTGTGCAAATGACTTGGCAAAAAAAGAGGTACTGGAAATACAGATTCCAACAATACCTGCTGTTGGACCAAATCCTACACATACCAATACCAGCAACACCCAGATAATACTTGGTATCGCCCTTAAAAAAGTAAAGATTGCAGACATAATTACAGAAAGTATTCTATTAGGCGTTATGTTCTTTGCCATAAATACTGCAAGAAACAAACCACCTAGCATACTATATATTGTCGATAAAATTGTCACAAAAATAGATTCAAAAAGTGAAGCAACTGTAATATCCAACACGCTAAAATCAAATTCAATAAGCTTATCCAATGCTTCCGGAATTCTTGCAATACCTTCTAAAATTTGCATCCAATTTAAATTCATCATATAAACAGACCCCAAGCCCACTACCCAAAAAACAAATAAAAATATTTTCATTCCTTTTTCTCTTGCAGGATCTGATATTCTTATCTTATTGTTCTTGGTATACATTGCATAATCATACGTTTTTTCCTTAGGTTGGTAATGTTCACCTATACTATTTATTCCAATGTTTCCAAATCCGATACGACCCTCTCCAACATAACCATCCATTATACGAGTACCTTCTTTCTTAAAAAGTTTGTCAATAAATCAACCAAAATAACAACACCTGCAACCAAGAGAATTACTCCCATTGCCGATTTATATCGAAACAGCTTGATATATCCCATCATTACTAGACCTATACCACCTCCACCTACTGCACCTACCAAAGTCGAGGAACGGATATTGACCTCTAAACCATACAAAATCCAAGAAACAATTCCCGAAAGGCATGCCGGAATCAACGCCTGCGTTGCTATCGTCAACCTTCCTGCCCCAACTGCTCTCATTGCTTCCAGACTTTCTTCCCCAATTTCATCTATTGTTTCTATAAAAGCTCTTGTCAAAAATCCTGTACTTTGAATCAATAATGCTAACATGCCAACAACATTGCCAATTCCAAATGACATAATTAAAATAAATGTCCATATCATATTGGGAATATTTCTTTGTACCGATGCAACTGCTCGAACAATCTTTCTTAATGGCTTCCATGGGCACGTTGCTGATGAACCCAAAAATGCAAGTACAATAGAAACAAACGTTGCACATAAAGTTGCACTTATTGCCATGCTTACTGTCTGCATTAACCCTTTAAACACGGAATCCATATCTGTCAGCTTAGGAGGCGTCAAATCTTTCAAAATAAATAGCCAAAAATTCTCCATATTAATCAAAAGCTCCCATGGCTTATACTTTGTTGCCACAGATGCCACAATAAACAGAATAATTACAACAAACAAAATAATTCCATTTTTTCTAATTTCATCTGTTGGTGTTATTTCAATTTTTCCCCTTTTCTTCATTACGATGCCACTCCCCCCTCTTTACCTACGGCAAGCTTATCAATAGGAGTCTCATAAATCATTTCGATCATTTCATCTGTCAGCTTATCAGGCGTATCATCAAAAACTACTCTTCCTCTATGAATACCTACAATTCTATCCGCATAAGTCTTTGCAATATCCACCTGATGAAGATTTACAAGACATGCAATATTATGCTCCTTCGCCATTGCATGTATCTGATCCATAATAATCTTAGAAGAGCTTGGATCCAAGGATGCAATCGGTTCATCACACAACAAGAGACTAGGTTCCTGCATCAATGCTCTTGCAATACCTACTCGTTGCTTTTGTCCACCAGACAATTCTCCTGCTCTTTTATAGATCATATTTTTTAATCCAATTTTCTCTAATATATCAAGTGCCTTTCTCTTATCATCCTCTTTATACCTTCCCAGTACGGCATCGGTCTGCGACATATATCCTAATCGTCCATGCAGTACATTCTGAAACACTGACAATCGGTAAACCAAATTATAAGACTGAAAAATCATGCCAATTTTTCTACGAAGCTGCTTTAAATCCTTTTCTTTTTTTATCTTTACAATGTCTTTTCCCTCAAACCATATTTCACCATCGGTTGCATCAACCATTCTATTAATACATCTCAAAACCGTAGACTTTCCTGCTCCCGAAGGCCCTATTATCACTACTAGCTCTCCCTGTTTCATAGAAAAGGATACGTTTTCTACTGCTTTCACATTGTTATAATATTTCTTTAAGTTCTTAATATCTAAGACTATGTCC
>JAXJRB010000107.1:0-3071 GCA_036310845.1 Lachnospiraceae bacterium
TAGGTGCAGATACCGATGTTCCTGCCGGTGACATTGGAACCGGTGCAAGAGAAATCGGTTATATGTTTGGACAATATAAGAGATTAAAAGGTGTGTATGAAGGTGTGCTGACCGGAAAAGGATTAAGCTATGGTGGTTCTTTAGCTAGAACCGAGGCAACCGGCTATGGACTTTTATATTTGACAGAGGAGCTGTTAAAACTGAACGGAATATCTCTTGCAGGAAAGACGGTTGCAGTTTCCGGTTCCGGTAATGTTGCAATCTATGCGACTCAAAAGGCACAGCAGTTGGGAGCAAAGGTTGTGACTGTAAGTGATTCTACAGGTTGGGTTTATGATCCGGATGGAATCGATGTGGCAGCATTAAAGGAAATCAAAGAGGTAAAGAGAGCACGTTTAACAGAATACAAAAATTATCGTCCGAATTCAGAGTATCATGAGGGACGTGGTGTATGGTCCGTGAAGGTTGATATTGCACTTCCTTGTGCAACACAGAACGAGTTATTGTTAGAGGATGCAAAGCAGTTAGTGGCTAATGGTTGTATTGCAGTTTGCGAAGGTGCAAACATGCCTACAACAATGGATGCTACAGAATATTTACAGCAGAATGGTGTTATCTTTGCACCGGGTAAGGCTGCAAATGCAGGTGGTGTTGCCACCTCTGCTTTGGAAATGTCCCAGAACAGTGAGCGTTTGAGCTGGTCCTTTGAAGAGGTTGATTCCAAGTTAAAGGACATCATGGTAAATATTTGTCATAACATGGCAGATGCGGCAGAACGTTATGGAGCAAAAGGTAACTACGTTCTTGGAGCAAATATCGCCGGCTTTGAGAAGGTTGCTGAGGCTATGACCGCCCAGGGAATTGTTTAAAATATTGAGAATGAATAGCGATAAAGGCAAAGACGTCTTTAATGCAAGGAAGCATTAGAGACGTCTTTCTTTATATAAAAATTCATAATAACGAGGAGGAATCATTATGAAGAATATTTCAGAGTATTTTGGATGTTTGGTATTTGATGACAGAGTGATGAAAGCAAATTTGTCGGCAAAGGTATATCAATCATTGAAAAAGACCATTGATGAAGGAGCACAGCTTGATATTAGTGTTGCCAATGCAGTTGCGGCAGCTATGAAGGAATGGGCAGTTGCAAATGGTGCAACACATTATACACATTGGTTTCAGCCATTGACCGGAATTACAGCAGAAAAGCATGACAGTTTTATTTCTCCTTCTCCTGACGGCGGAGTAATTATGGAGTTTTCGGGCAAGGAGTTAATTCAGGGTGAGCCGGACGCGTCCTCTTTTCCCTCTGGAGGATTGCGTGCTACCTTTGAAGCAAGAGGATATACCGCATGGGATCCCACATCTTATGCTTTTATAAAAGGAAAGACCTTGTGTATTCCTACTGCATTTTGCTCATACGGAGGAGAAGCGTTGGATAAGAAAACTCCGTTACTTCGTTCCATGGAGGCATTGAATAAGCAGGCACTTCGTATCCTTCGTTTGTTTGGAAACGACGATGTAAAGTGTGTGCGTACCTCTGTAGGTCCGGAACAGGAATACTTTCTGATCGACAAAGAAATGTATGATAAGCGTCCGGATCTTCGTTTTACCGGACGTACCCTCTTTGGTGCAAAGCCACCCAAAGGACAGGAGATGGATGATCATTACTTTGGTGTGATTAAGCCACGGGTTGCGGCATATATGGAGGAATTAAATGAGGAACTTTGGAAGTTAGGCATTCTGGCAAAAACAGAACATAACGAGGTAGCTCCGGCGCAGCATGAGCTTGCACCTATCTATACAACAACAAATATTGCAACCGATCATAATCAGTTAACCATGGAAATTATGCAGAAAGTAGCTGCAAAGCATGGTCTGGTATGTCTACTTCACGAAAAACCATTTGCCGGAGTGAATGGCAGCGGAAAGCATAATAACTGGTCACTGGCAACAGATAAAGGTGTGAATCTTTTATCCCCTGGAGAAACACCTTATGAGAATGCACAGTTTTTATTGTTCTTATGTGCAGTGATCAAGGCGGTGGATGACTATCAGGATCTTCTCCGTCTATCCGTTGCCACTGCTGGAAATGATCACCGACTGGGTGCCAATGAAGCACCGCCGGCTGTTGTTTCTATCTTCCTTGGTGATGAACTGAATGGAGTATTGAAAGCGATTGAGACAGATACACCATATGCAGGGGCAGAAAAGACGCAGATGAAGCTTGGTGTAGATGTGCTTCCGAAATTTAATCGGGATACCACAGATCGTAACCGCACATCACCTTTTGCATTTACCGGAAATAAATTTGAATTCCGTATGCTGGGTTCCTCTAACAGTATTGCATGTGCCAATATCATGCTGAACAGTGCAGTCGCAGAAAGTTTGAAAATTTATGCAGACAGATTGGAAAAAGCGGAAAACTTTGAGGAAAAGCTGCACGAAATGATTCAGAAGACCATCAAGGATCATAAGCATATCATTTTCAACGGTAATGGTTATGATGATACATGGATTCAGGAAGCGACAGAAAAGAGAGGACTTCTTAATTATCGTACGACACCGGATTGTATGCCGCATCTTCTTGACAAAAAGAATGTACAGATGCTGACATCCCATAAGGTATTCTCTGAGGCAGAGTTGAAATCCAGATGTGAAATTATGCTGGAGAATTATTGTAAAACTATCCTGATTGAAGCAAATACGATGATTGACATGGCAAAGACCGAGATTGCTCCGGCAGTAAGTGCCTATGCATTGGAACTTGCAAATACGGCTGCAGCGAAAAAGGCAGTGGATGCATCCATTTCCTGTAATTATGAAGCTGGTTTGGTAAGGAAGCTGGCAAGACTGGAAGATCAGATTGCGGTGAAAGTGGATGATTTGGAAGAAGCAGTTATGCAGTTACAGGATGCCGGAAGTATTGAAGCTGAGTCTTATAAGATTCGTGATGTAATCCTGGGTAAAATGGGCGAACTTAGAGTTGCCTGTGATGAGGCGGAAACAATGACGGCAAAGAAATACTGGCCATTCCCAACTTATGGTGATTTATTGTTTGGCGTGAAATA
>JAXJRB010000108.1:0-46446 GCA_036310845.1 Lachnospiraceae bacterium
ATATTTGTATTTCAGAGATATATTTTTATTGAACAATGATGATTTCGCAGTGCGTACACGGTGTGTACGACGAGAAATCAGAAGCAGTTCAAGGAAAATATAGCCTGAAAGACATATAGTAAAAAGATTCCGAGAGTACATATTATTGACAGAATTTTCATACTTGACAAGTATACCATGTTTGCACAGAATGTGTAAAGCCATCGCAATCAGCAATGGCTTTACATCTTTTTTGTTAAATTATAATACAAACCATTCCACCATTAGAATCATTCACTATCTTCTGCATAGTATCCTGTAATTTCACCTGACTTTCTTCACCAATCATGGAAATTTTGCTTGTTATCCCATCATTCACCAACTGCTCCACTGTTTTCCCAAATATATTAGTCTCCCAAATACCATCCCTAGTAGTTTCTGCACTAGATATATATTGTATCAAATCCTGCGCCTGTTGCTGTGTTCCTACAATTGGTGCAATTTCTGTTTCTATATTTGCTTTAATCATATGTATTGACGGACTCTGAGCTTTAATTTTTACACCAAATTTATTACCATGACGAATCAAAGTTGGATCTTCTAATGTTATCTCCTTTCTATCAGGAGTTACAACACCATATCCTTTTTGCCTTACACTTTCTAATGCACTTAACACTTTATTGTATTCTTTCTTCATATCAGCCAAAGCCTGCAATAATTGCATCAATTGATATTCTCCTGTTATCTGTTCACCTGTTATAGAGCTTAGCAAATCATAATAATATCGATTATCTGCCTCTATCTGATATGTTGCAGTCCCATCTGCTATATTTATATGGTCAAGCTTACACCGCTTCACATATTCGCTTTCCAACGAAACTTCCTGCTCCAGTAAGTCTCTAACCGTATGAACCTTCAGCATAATTTCACGAAGTTTCTCTAGCACATCCTGTTTCATTGGATTTTCCACAGACATAATATCCATCCATTTCGGAGCATAAAATTCCAATACCGAAATCGGAAATTCGTACATTACCTGCTCCAAAATATTCGTAATATCATCCTTTTTCAGCTGATCTATATTAACCGATATCACCTTTACCGCATATCTTTTTTCCATGTCTCTTACTTCATTTCTCACTTCATCGCTAAAAGGCTTTATGGTATTAAATAAGACAACAAACGGCTTTCCTATATGTTTCAACTCCATAATCGTCTGTTCTTCTGCTTCTTGATACACTCTTCTTGGCAATTCCCCAAAGCTTCCATCGGTTGTTACAACAATACCAATGGTAGAATGGTCCTGTATGACCTTTCGCGTACCAAGCTCTGCTGCTTGTGTAAATGGTATTTCTTCCTGAAACCATGGTGTTTTAACCATTCGTTCCGCATCCTCTTCCATATGCCCCGCAGCACCTTCAACCATATAACCTACGCAATCAATCAGACGCACCTTCACGTTTACCCCTTCACAAATTTCAATCTGCGTAGCCTCTTTGGGAATGAATTTCGGTTCAGTCGTTGTAATCGTCTTACCGCCACTACTCTGTGGCAACTCATCAATAGTGCGGGCTTTCTCATGTTCATTTTCAATTTTAGGCAAAACCAACACATCCATAAATCTCTTAATAAAAGTTGATTTCCCCGTTCTCACAGGCCCTACCACTCCTATGTATATTTCTCCTCCTGTACGCTTACTAATATCATTGTATAAATCAAAATCTTTCATTTCGTGAATGTCCATAAAAATAACCCCTTTCATGTTTAAAACATTTTATGAAAGGGGTTTTACTATTATGACTGTTTTTCTTCAATATCTTTTCTTACAAAAGACGATTCCTGCCTATTTGGGTTAAAACCATAGTTTCTTTTATTTGGATACGACTTTTTGTAATTATCATTTTTTATTGTAGTATTATTACTATTTCTTCTTTCACCGTAAGGCTTCCTTTCATAGGCTTTACCTTCATACGGTTTTCTATCGCCAAAGCTCTTATCATAAGGCTTTCTACCATAAGAACTATTTTCGTTAGAAAAAGTTCCATATAACTTTCTTTCATACGGTTTTCTGTCACTAAAATTATTCTCATAAGAGCCAAATCCATACGATTTTTTCTCATATGGCTTTCTATCAAAAGGTTTGTTTCCGTATGGCTTTCTGTTATAGCTCCTATTATCATACGGACGTCCTTGATAAGACTTACTTTCGTTATTTTTTCTTGGAGCAAATCTGCTTTGTCCCTGCTGTTTCTTTCTATCTCTTGCCGCCTGTTTCAAAGCATCTTCTGCACGTTTACGGTCACGTGCATCAACCTCTTCTTGGTTATAAATCTTCATCATATCCGTTTTGGTCAAGCGAACATAATTCGGATACGGTGTGTACTTCATATGGCACTTATTGCATTCAAAACAATTACAGGTTTCTTCACCCGACATATTAACGCGAAGTACCAAACCATACTTTACGGTTCCTTCACACTCTTCCTTGATACACTTATTAATTCTTTTGTCATAGACATAAAAAATGTCTTCTTCTCGCAGGCTAACTTTCCTCTCTGGGACCTTCTTCTCCATATCTTTTGCCTTCCTTACACTCTACCCTAATTTATCTAATACAAAAATGTATTTCATATTTCAAAAATGTAACCATTAAGCACATTCCTAATTACATACTAAAACACATTTCCTAGATTGATGCAAAGCATCACTCGTTCATTATACTAATTCAAATTGATTTTTACAATCAGAACTTTACCATATAATACCTATTTGTTACCTTTTTAACAAAAACAAGCAAAGTATTTCTTCTTTTGTAGCAAATTTGCTATTTGCTTGACATAAGCTTTATCATTGCATCATTTAGCCCTTCAACCGTGAGCTTATACATTGGGAAAATATCCTTAATAGCTGTTTCTGCCTCTCTCCAAGGTGCCCGTCCTGGTGCCATTTTAGGATTCATCCATACCACTCTTTTATAATGACGCTTTACTAACTGCAACCATTGATATCCCGACAAGCCACCATTCGGACCTCGATAATTACCCGTATCAGAATACAATTCTTCCGGTGCCATCGCTGCATCACCTACGATAATCACCTTATAATCACTATCCAAATTACGGAACAACCATTCCGTATCTACCCAATCTCCATTCTCACATTCTGGTGTCTTATATAGCTTTGAGTAAATACAATTGTGGAAATAATATGCCTTCACATCTTTATAGTGATTAGACTTATGTACCGCCTGAAACAAATCATTTAACAACGTTGTATATGGAATCATCGTTCCACCGGAATCCATCAAAAGCAATAACTTTACTGCATTTTTCCTCGGTTTTTCCATAACAATCTGCAAACAACCACCATTGTTACAGGTCTTATCAATAGTTTGATCAATATCTAGCTCTGTTCTTGGAATATCCAACTTGCTGGAAAACTGACGAAGTCTACGAAAAGCAAGCTGAAACTGTCGATTATCAATCACTTTATCATCACGGAAATCACGATACTTTCTTGCACCAACAACCGAAAAAGCCGACTGATACCCTGTCGTTCCACCGACTCTCACACCACCAACATTACCACCGGTATTACCAAACTGCGTCTTACCCATTGTTCCAATCCAATAGCTTCCACCGTTATGTTCAGAATCCTGATCTTTGAGTCTTTCCTTAAACTTCTCCTCAACATCCTCTTTATCTACATGAATTTCTTCTATTTGATTCAACCAATGCTTTTCTTCTTCATGAAGAAGCTCACTCATTTCCGGTTTATCCAACCAGGACAACATTGTCTTACCAATCTCTATATCTGTCGGCATACCTTTGAAACATTCTTCAAAAGCCATATCGAATTTATCATATTCTGTTTCACTCTTTACCAAAATCATTCTGGCAACATAATAAAACTTTGTAAGAGAACTCTCACAAAGCCCTTTATCTAGAGCTTCTTGCAAATTCAACCATTCACTAAGAGTAATCTTAAGCCCTTTACTCTTACAGGTATAGAAAAATTTCGAAAACATATTAATGTATCTCCTGTCTTACTGCCTCCAAATCCTCATCCTTTTTAACTACTACACCAAGGAATGGAAGCTTTGCTCTCAGCTCATCTGCTGAAATACCGCCGATCTGTAACGCATTAATCCAGTCAATCAACTCAGATGTACTTGGTTTTTTTCTAATATCACGAATTGTACGAATATCGTAGAATACCTGCATCGCATTCTTTAACAAATTATCCTCTACATTTGGATAATGTGTTCTTACGATTTCTTCCATCAATTCAGGATTTGGAAAATCAATATAGTGGAAAATACATCTTCTTAAAAAGGCATCTGGTAATTCCTTTTCTGCATTGGAGGTAATAATAACAATAGGCCTATTCTTTGCCTTTACTGTTCTCTTCGTCTCATGGATATAGAATTCCATCTGATCAAGCTCCCACAACAAGTCATTTGGAAACTCCAAATCAGCCTTATCAATCTCATCAATCAAAAGAATAACCTGTTCATCACTTTCAAAAGCCTCTCCAAGCTTTCCAAGCTTAATATACTTCGCAATATCATCAACGCCTTCTTCACCGAACTGACCATCGTATAATCGTTGAATCGTATCATACATATAAAGACCTTCTTGTGCCTTTGTAGTAGACTTAATATTCCAAATCAAAAGCTTCTTTCCCAAAGAATTTGCAACCGCTTCTGCTAACATTGTCTTTCCTGTTCCCGGCTCTCCCTTTATCAAAAGCGGCTTCTTCAACGCAATTGCAACATTCACACTAGCAAGTAATTCTTCACTAGCAACATAATCTTTCGTACTGTTAAATGCCTGTTCCATATGTCATCTCACCTTTCTATGGATTTTTCAATTCTTTATGTAATAGAAAATTGCTGTAACTTAGTGGAAGTTAAGCAAGAATTTCGTATAAAATTCTTGCTAAAGTGTGTGCGCTGGCACACACTATTTTTATGTAATAGGAAATTGCTGTAACATAGTGGTAGTTAAACAAGAATTTCGATAGAAATTCTTGCTAGTGTTTGCTGCTGAGCAAACACTTTTTTACTCCCAAGGTAAATCCTGATTCTCTATCTTCTTATCACGAATCATCAAATCTCGCACTGCCTCAGCTGCCGACTTATTATTGAATAACACTTCATTTACCTGCTCAATAATCGGAAGCTCTACACCATGTTTCTTAGCAAGCCCGATTGCTGCCTTTGCAGAATGTACGCCTTCTACAACCATCTTTACTTCAGCCATCGCTTCTTCCATAGTCTTTCCCTGACCAATCAAAACACCGGCCTTTCTATTGCGAGAATGCATACTTGCACAAGTAACGATAAGATCACCGATACCGGACAAACCACAGAAAGTCTCAAACTTTCCACCCAATACCATTCCTAATCGTGCAATTTCCGTAATACCACGTGTAATCAATGCCGCCTTTGTATTATCACCGTAACCAAGCCCATCTGCTATTCCCGCTGCAAGTGCAACAACATTTTTCAAAGCCGCACCAAGCTCAATTCCTAATACATCCGGACTTGTATAAACACGAAACACATCGCTCATAAAAGTATTTTGAATATATTCTGCAGTTTTTTGCGTTTTTGCACCAACTACAATTGTTGTCGGAATGCCACGACCTACTTCCTCTGCATGAGATGGACCTGATAATACAGCAACATCTGCCTGTGGAATTTCATCCTCGATTACCTGCGAAAGAGTCATTAATGTTTTTTCCTCAATCCCCTTTGCCACATTCACGATAATCTGTCCATCGGATACATATTCTTTCATATTATTTGCTGTACCCCTGATAAAAGGCGAAGGAACTGCAAGCACTAAAAAATCCTTGTCCTCTATTGCACTCTTCATATCCGTAGTAAATACCATATCTTCCGCAAGTTTTACTCCCGGAAGCTTATCCTTATGCTCATGCTCCGCATTCAGCATATCTATTTCATCCTGAAGAATGGACCATACTGTTATCTTATGTCCGTTATTGTGCAGTAGCACAGCCAACGCAATGCCCCAGCTACCTGCACCAATAATTCCTATATTAGCCATTGTGTCCCTTACCTTTCCACTACTGTAATTATTCCGTACCCTTACTATTTCTTGTTATTGTTCATTCTTTTTTGTAAGATATGTCTTTCTTTCATTCTTATTCATCAATCTTACAATATTTGCTCTATGTCCCCAAAATGCAAGTGCTGCAAGAAGAGCGGTAACAACATACATTTCATTCAAAACAGCCTGCGATAATTCTCCAAAAACACCAATCTGTCCAAATATTACCATTTCTGCAATCAATACAATATTCACCAGCAAAGAGCCTAATGATACATAGTGAGTTGCAAAAAAAGTTCCAAAAAAGGTTATTACCTGTGGCAAAATCAAATAAGGATGATAAAATACAATCAACCCAGCTGTACATGCAATCCCTTTTCCACCCTTGAATCCAAGATAAAATGGAAAATCATGTCCCAAAATAGTTCCTGCTGCTGCATAGAGAGCCAACAATGGAAGTATATCTGAATAAGATTCCTTAAACAGGAAGCGAACCAGCATCATAGCCAAACCACACTTTACCATATCACAAATAAGAACGATTGCTCCTGCCTTTTTACCTAGCACACGCAACGTATTCGTTGTTCCGGCATTTCCACTTCCATGCTTCTTAATATCTATTCCATGAAGCTTTCCATAGATATAGGATGATTGAAACAAACCAAACACATAACCAATCAAAATGCAAACAAGACGAATCATTTCTCTTTAGTCATCCTTTCTCTCTCTGATAATGAATTTCAATGATGTCCCTTTAAAGCCAAACGCTTCGCGAATCTTATTTTCCAAATATCTGGTATAAGAGAAATGCATAAGCTCCTTATCATTTACAAACACAACAAAGGTAGGAGGTTTTACACCAACCTGTGTTGTATAGAATATCTTTAAACGTTTACCCTTATCAGAAGGTGGCTGCTGTAATGCAACTGCTTCTGTCACAATTTCATTTACAACACCCGTTGCAATTCGCAAGGATTGATTCTCAATAACCATATCAATGGTTTCAAATAACTTGTTTAAACGCTGACCAGTCTTTGCTGAAATGAATACAATTTCTGCGTAAGTCATGAAAGAAAGAATATTTCTTACCTTTTCACTAAAACGATAAATCGTTTTATCATCTTTCTCAATCGCATCCCATTTATTTACAGCAATAATGATACCCTTTCCTCTATCATGTGCAATACCAGCAATCTTCGCATCCTGCTCTGTAACGCCTTCCTGCGCATCAATTACAAGAATAACAACATCTGCACGTTCTACCGCACTAACTGTACGAATAATCATAAAACGTTCCAGCTCTTCCTTAATCTTGTTCTTTCTACGTAGACCTGCCGTATCAATAAAAACATACTCTTTATCGTTGTAAATCACCTCTGTATCAATCGCATCTCTAGTCGTTCCTGCAATATCTGATACAATAACTCGATTCTCACCTACTATTTTATTAATAATAGAAGATTTACCTACGTTTGGCTTTCCGACAATCGCAATTCGTGGTCTTTCATCTTCTTCATCCGTAAAAGCATCCTTGTCAAATAAATCAGTAACTTTATCTAACATATCACCAATTCCCAAACGGTTTGCTGCCGAAATCGGTACTGGATCTCCTATACCCAGATTGTAGAATTCGTATACATCCGCCTCCATTTTTTGGAAACTATCAACTTTATTTACAACAAGAATAACTGGCTTATGACTTCTACGAAGCATATCCGCAACTTTTGCATCTGCGTCAACAAGTCCTTGCTTTACATCTACAAGGAAAATAATAACATCTGCTGTTGCAACCGCAATTTCAGCCTGTTCACGCATCTGCGAAAGAATAATATCCTTACTGTCCGGCTCAATACCACCAGTATCCACTAAAGTAAAATTCCAATTCAACCATGAAATATCAGCATATATTCTATCTCTGGTAATACCAGGTGTATCCTTAACAATGGATATCTTCTCTCCGGCAAGTACATTAAATAATGTTGATTTACCAACATTTGGTCGTCCAACTACCGCTACTATCGGCTTCTTATTTGTATTTCCCATCTCTTAACTCCATTTCTATTATTTATATAAAATGGCATCTATAAAATCCTGCCCGCTTGATTTTACAATATCTACCTGTACTTGTAAAGCCTTTTCAAACTCTTCCAAAGTCACATCATCCAAAAACACAGCCTCTCCACTCTTTAGAACATTTTGTGGCAAAAGTACTCTTTCTCCTAATTCTTTGTCCTTCAATTGCGCCAAAATATCCTGCCCTGTCAAAAGCCCTGATACCGTAATCATCTCACCAAAGAAATCATTTCGAATAGCATATACATGAATTTTTAATTGCGAATATTTTTCCATCATCTGCTCTGCCATTTTGTTGATATAAGGAAATGCAAGTCTTCCAGTCACCAAAGACACTTCTGTTGGCTTCACTTCACGGGTGATTTGCTTCATACCTTCTTCAAATTCATTCATGAGAAGCCTTACCATTCCCACACCATTTTCCAGCTGCAAATAGCCATCATAGCTTTCTTCTTCTGGTAATTCCTCTTCTGCAAGAATATACCACTCATCACTTGCATGAATAAAATGAAGTCCATACTCCGGATAAAGCTTGTCCTGCCACTCATGTATAATACGAAGAACTTCTTTTGCATCTTCTTTTGTAAAAGGCTCTAACGGATACAAACCATCTCGATACTTCGATAATCCAACCGGAACAACTGACACGCTTTCCAAATTCGGCAGATACTTTGATAAATCACGAATGCTTCTCTCTAATTCTTCACCATCATTTACACCTTTGCAAAGAACAATCTGTCCGTTCATCATAATACCGGCTTCTGCAAGTTTCCACGCTTTTTTTAACGCGTCACCTGCAAAACGATTATTCAACATCTTGCATCTAAGCTCCGGATTGGTTGTCTGAAAGGAAACATTTATTGGTGAAAGATTATATTTAATTATACGCTCTACATCTTCATCAGACATATTAGTCAGAGTCACGTAATTGCCTTGTAAAAAAGATAATCTAGAATCATCGTCCTTAAAATAAAGTGTATCACGCATCCCTTTCGGCATCTGATCAATAAAACAGAAAATACATTTATTGTGGCAAGAACGATAATCGTCCATCAGTCCATTTTCAAAACTAATTCCTAAATCCTCATCATAATCTTTATCAATCTCCAAAATCCATTCTTCGCCCGATGGTTTCTGAATAAGAACTTCTATATATTCATCCTGCGTATAGTATTGATAATCAAATATATCTTCTATTTTATTCCCATTAATTTCAAGCAAAATATCGCCAACTTCTATTTCTAACTCTTCTGCAATGCTATCTGGCGCCACCTGATTTATAATGTGTTGATTCTTTTTCTTCATTTCTTTTCCCTATACTTTCTTTCTTCATGCCCCATGGACTGCCCGCTCGCAAATTCTTCGAATTTTCTCGCTGCGGACTTGCGTCCTATAAATAATATAACAAAAGACGCTCTGAATGCCAGCATTCTTCTCGTCTTTTGTTATATTATTTGCAGTCCTTAATTTATATCATACTAGAAATTTCTTGACGTGTCACTAACAGAATGATATAAATTAAAGAGAGTATGGGAATTTTCTCCCGATGAAAGGATGTTTATCAATGCCTAATTTACAAGAATTACAAAACGCTATGCCTGTAGCACCATTAAAGCTTGTTGCATTAAGCAGTGCCACAGATATAGGTAACAAGGTTAATGATTACCTCGTTGAATTCCGCAAGCATGCCAACAACGTATATATTGAAGATCCGGCATTTCAGGGATATGCAGAGAATAACTATCTTCTAAAATTCACTGCTCCACGTTTTGCAAGCGGAGAAGGTAAGGCTGTCTTAAACGAAACAGTTCGTGGTAAAGATTTATTTATCATTGTTGATGTATGCAATCATAGTCTTACATATAAAATAAATGGATATGAGAATCATATGTCACCGGATGACCACTATCAAGAATTAAAGCGTATTATTGCCGCCGCTCAGGGAAAGGCTCACAGAATCAATGTTATTATGCCATTCCTTTATGAAGGTCGCCAGCATAGAAGAACAGGTCGTGAATCTTTAGACTGCGCTTATGCATTTGAAGAGCTATGCGAAATGGGCGTATCAAACTTTATCACTTTTGATGCACATGACCCAAGAATCCAGAATGCAGCTCCATTAAAGGGTTTTGATAACTTCTCAGCGCATTACCAGTTCGCAAGAGCACTTCTTAGCGCAGAAAAAGATTTAATCCTTGACAAGGATCACGTTATCGTAATCTCTCCTGATGAGGGTGCATTAGACAGAGCTATCTACTTCTCTAATGTCCTTGGTGCAGATACTGGTATGTTCTACAAACGTCGTGACTATTCTACGATTGTAAACGGAAAGAACCCAATTGTAGCACATGAATTCCTCGGAAACGATATTCGCGGAAAGGATATCATTATTATCGATGATATGATTTCTTCCGGCGACAGTATGATTGATACTTCAAGACAGTTAAAGGCTATGGGCGCAAAGCGCGTATTCATTTGTACAACCTTCGGTTTATTTACAAATGGACTTGCCGCTTTCGATAAAGCATTCGAGGAAGGTGTATTTGAACGAGTTATAACCACTAACCTTTGCTATCGTCCATCAGAATTAATGACAAAGCCTTATTACTTAGAAGCTGACATGAACAAGTTCCTTGCTTCTATCATTGACTTTATGAATCATGACTTATCTATGGAAAATGTATCTACTCCAACAGAAAAGATTCAAAAGATTCTTTCCATGTATAAGATTTAATTTATTACATACATACAAAAAGCACATTCCTTTCTAATTCGGAATGTGCTTTTCTTTTGTTGTTAAGAACTTGATTTTAGATATTTATAAAACAATCTTATTAAAGCTCTTCTTACCTTTTTTGATAATGAATTCTTCTGCAAAAGTATCCTTTGCATAAGTAGTCTTAATATCTGTTACTTTTTCTCCATTTACAGTTACACCACCCTGTTCAACAGCTCTTCTAGCTTCAGAACGTGACTGTGTCATACCAGCCTTTACAAGAACGGACATAATATCAATGCTTCCATCTACAAAATCTTCATCTGTAAGCTGAGTAGACGGCATATTCTCAAGATTTCCACCGCCTGCAAACAGTGCCTTAGAAGCTTCCATCGCCTTACTTGCTTCTTCTTCACCATGAACAAGCTTTGTAAGCTCAAATGCAAGAATTTCCTTTGCTTTGTTAAGCTCGCTTCCTTCCCAAGCTTCCATCTTCGCAATTTCCTCTAGCGGAAGGAATGTAAGCATCTTGATACACTTAATAACATCCGCATCGGAAACATTTCTCCAGTACTGGAAGAATTCATATGGTGATGTCTTTTCTGCATCAAGCCATACTGCACCTGATTCTGTCTTACCCATCTTCTTACCTTCTGAGTTAAGAAGCAAATTAATTGTCATTGCATAAGCATCCTTACCAAGCTTACGACGAATTAATTCTGTACCGCCAAGCATGTTGCTCCACTGATCATCTCCACCAAACTGCATATTACATCCGTACTTTTGATATAAGGTGTAGAAATCGAAACTCTGCATAATCATGTAGTTAAACTCAAGGAAAGTTAATCCCTTTTCCATACGCTGCTTGTAGCACTCTGCTGCCAACATACGATTAACAGAGAAGTGTGGTCCCACCTCACGTAATAAATCCATATAGTTCAGGTCAAGAATCCAGTCAGCGTTATTTACGAGCATTGCCTTATCTTCACCAAATTCAATGAATCTGCTCATCTGCTTCTTGAAACACTCAACATTATGCTGAATCGTTTCCTTGGTCATCATTTTACGCATATCTGTCTTACCAGTTGGGTCCCCAATCATAGCTGTACCACCACCGATTAAAGCGATAGGCTTATTTCCAGCCATCTGTAAGCGCTTCATCAAGCAAAGTGCCATAAAGTGTCCTACATGTAAGCTATCAGCTGTTGGGTCAAAACCAATGTAGAAAACAGCCTTTCCTGTGTTAATCATTTCCTTAATTTCATCTTCATCTGTTACCTGCGCAATCAATCCACGCGCAACTAATTCATCATATAACTGCATATTTTCTCCTTTCCTGCACTGAACAAAATATTCCTTAACCTATAGCCATTTCAGCGCTTATTACTACAGGTCTGTTATAGGGAAAAGGAAATAAAAAAACCTCGTCCCTTCTTTACCTAAAGGACGAGGATAAAACCCGTGTTACCACCTTTATTCACATAAGACTCACATCTTATGCCTTAGCAAGTACGACTTGAAATCACTTCCATAATTATTTCAAATGATACTCTCCCGTTATAACGTTCGGGGTTACGTCACAGCCTACTTTCACAAATACATAGCAACTCACAATTTCGGTGTGCAGCTCCAAGAGGTATTCCGATGCATCTTTCCTTGCGCCTCTCATCAACCGGCTACTTTCTGTAAGTTCCCATGTACCGTACTTTTTCTTTTCATCGCTTTTTATACAAATATATTATATTCACGACTTTTCGCTTTGTCAATACGCTTCCATTCAAATTCTAAATTTTAAACCAGCGAAAGAAATGCACCTAAATTTCCACGCATCCCATTACTTGCTCGATGACTAAACAAAATATCCGGATTACAACAAGTACATACATCTGTCACTTCTAAATGATTATCCAACACCCCAGCTTCACGGAACACACAATAATTTGCATACCATAAGTTTAACTGGAATTTTTCCTCATTTTTCTGATATAACAGCTGTTGATTATCCTTTTGGTCTGGAAAAGCCTCTTCAAATGCCTGTGCAACATCTCGACTAACCTCATAACACTCCTGACATATTGAAGGACCAATTACTACATACACTTCTTCCGGTTTCGTTCCATACTCTTTTTCCATCTCTTTTAATGTTACAGCGCCCATTTTATTTACGGTTCCTCTCCAACCTGAATGGGACAAGCCAATCGCTCTATGGACCGGATCAACGATATACAACGGCACACAATCCGCATAAAACGTTGCAAGCACAATCCCCGATTCATTTGTAATCAACCCATCCACATCGGAATAGTCACGTGTTTTTATAACACCTTTCCCTTTGTCTTGCGCAGTTACTTTTCGCACATTCGTTGTATGTGTTTGTTCAGAGCATACAATATCTCCCACTTCACATCCGAGCACCTGAGCAATACGATGATAATTCTCGTCCACACGCGCTTTCTCATCTCCACGGGTATAGCTCAAATTCATAGTTCCTAAATGTGCCTCGCTAACGCCACCTAACCGCGATGAAAAACAATGCTTCACAATCCCCGTTTTTTCAAGGCTATCAAATGTAAAATATAATATATCATCATCCTTTGTATTAAAATGATTCTCTTTACAGACAATCTTATTTCCTCTTCTTTTTATTTTCATTTCTGTCATATTAATAACCATGCCTTTCCAATACCTGCAAAAAATTCTCATTCAAATCACAAATTACTCTCTATTCAAAATCATACTCCGCATTCACCTTAATATATATGCGAAAATGCATTTCGATACCAAACAATCTCCTCACCGCATATTGCTACTACATCATAACGTATAGGATTAAATTCTCCTATACCATGTGTCAATCGGTAATAATCAGCCACTCGACATATTTTCCTTTGCTTCTGATACGTTACTGCTTCTGCCGGATTCCCTATTTTTTGATTCTTTCTATATTTCACCTCAAAAAAGATAAGATACTCCTCATCTCTTCCAATTAAGTCTATTTCGCCAGCGCGATTTCGATAATTTTTTTCAACAATAGCAATTCCTTGTTTTTTTAAATATTGTTCTGCCAGCACTTCATATTCCGTTCCTGTCTTTCTGGTATTCATGTATTTCTCCTCTTCAAAATGCAACCTATAACAAAATCATTTTTTGCTCTTATGCACAGCTAACTTTGCCTTAATCTTATCCATACTATCAACGAATACCAAAATTTCTGCTACAACCTCATAGAGCTCAGACGGAATCATATCACCTATTTCCAACCTCGACAATGTATTTGCCAACTTATCGTCTCTATGTATCGGAATATCCGATTGCTTTGCCTTTTCAACAATACACTCTGCAAGCGCACCACACCCCACTGCAATAACCTTTGGCGCACTATCCTCTGGATCATATTCTAAGGCTACAGCCTGTTTAGGTACATTCTTTTTCTTATCTTCCAACACACCGCTCCCCCTTCCTTCACCCATCTCATTATGTAACATTTCGCAAAAATAAATCTAAGTTCGCATATCAAAATTCTGATATACCAATGGTGTAGACATCCCTCTTGCCTGATCTTCTATTCGTTCAAATACCGTTTTCTCTGACTCTCGTTTTTCAAAATAAGCCTGGCTTTGATATCCCTTTTTCATTAACCTCTCAGTTAATTCTTCCATATGCTCTTCCAATAACGTCACCGTTTCTTCTTCCATATAAAATCTAGTAGTTACCTGTTCTGTATTCGTATCCAACGTTATATTAACGTCCACATTTCCCAAATATTCCATATCCAAATGCAAAATAGCCGTTAACATTCCATCTTTTTTAGCAAGATTTCGTTTATTTGTATAAACATACAACTCTCCCTGTGCCTGCGAACCTGACAATTTTAATGGCAATTGTACATACTGAAACATTTGATTCATCTGATTTATAAATTCTACATTTTCCCGCATATTCTGCAAAGAATTTCCTGTGCTAGTTTGATTTTGTGTCGACACATGTTCCATTAACCTTGAAAGCTGTTCGCCTCGTTGCAACAGTTTTTGATAGAATTCCTTTACTTTTCCATCTTCTGTCAACTCTTCCGGTGTTAACGACCATTCGTTTTGCAGGGTATCTTTCAAAAACGTGTTAAACTCCTCAGAACGATAAATTTTATCCTTACTTTCTAACAAAAACCTCTTACCGATTCCTTGATCCGAAAATAACAATTCCTTTAAGAGATTCACATCCATCTCACCTTGTTTCAAATCTTTCTGTATATTTCTAACAAGCTGCTCTTCTGATAGACCTTCCAATCGCCGCATAAACGTTAATAATTCCGTTGTATGATTAGAACCGGACATTTTCTCCTGCCCAACCACTTCCGCTACTCCATTTGCTTTTTCCAATACCCCACCATTCTGCAAAGCCTCTCTATTTTCTCCTGACAGAAAGCTTTTTTCTTTTGCAGGATTTTGAAGAAAAGTCAGTTTTTCTCTTACAGAATCATTGCTTCCTTCTACCAAAAAGCTTATAATCCGCTCCATAAAATCTCCTGCCTTTATCAGCGCCGTACTTTGTCCTGTTCCTTCTGCATCCTCAATAATTGCCGTATATAGCTTTCCTATATCGCCCACAACTTCCCGAACGCCCTCTGACAGCTTATATTCTAAATTCTGATAATGCTCTAACTGTGTAAGATTTCCATCATTCACCTCTATACCAAGCTGATGAAGGCGAATCAAACTGTCAATATTCACCTGCGGATGCTGCAAAACCTGCCTATTAAAAACAGTAAGCGAATTCTTATCTATTGACATCCCATTTTCAATCAGCTTGGCTACCATTTGAAGATTCTTATCATTTACAGCAATGTTCGCTGTCTTCAATGCCGCTTCTCCTACTCTTTGCTGTAAAAAATTCATATAAACCGGTTTTAATATAATTTTGGAATTTTGGTTAGACTGAACCTGAAAATTAAGAAGCTGCCCTATTGCAAGCTGCACCTCACCCTCTAATCTTGCTGCCATATACAAGCCGTTTACAAGTTGAAGCTGCACATCCTGCCCGTTTACAGACATAATTTCCCCTTGAAAGGTATCTCCAGGCCGAAGCTTTTGAAGCATAACATCTAAAGATACCTGCTGAGTTGTATGTGATGTTGTAACATTCTGCAATCCTTGTTGTCCCATTCCCGTTTGCAACGAAGCATATCCCTGAAAGTTATCCATACCATATCCCCTTTATTCTACACATTTTAAAAAGTCGAAACATATGATATTTGTAACTATTCAAATCCAATCTCGAAAACACTTCTTATTTCCTCGATGTGGCATATCCGCCAAATAGATAGGCTCCGAAATATACTCTTGAATGCAAGCAATCATCACATATTCCTGTTTCTATCTGCTTAGATCTGAATAATTAAAAATTTTTAATAAATGACTGTCTATGTATGGGGGACGGTCCCACTTCCTTAATTGCCGCAATATGCACTGACGAACCATACCCCTTATTATCTGCAAAATGATACTCCGGATATGCCTTGTCAAACTCAATCATAAGTCTATCTCTTGTCACCTTTGCAATAATGCTCGCTGCTGCGATTGACATACTCTTTGCATCACCTTTAATAATTGGTATTTGACGAACATCTACTCCCGGTATCGTAACTGCATCATTTAATAATATATCGGGTTTTACCTGCAATTTACTAATAGCCTCCCGCATTGCTTCATAGGTTGCCTGTAAAATATTTATCTCATCAATCCTAGTATGGGTGGCGTAACCAATTCCAACCGCCACTGCTTCCTTCATAATAATTTCATAAAGCTCTTCACGCTTTTTCTCACTAAGTTTTTTGGAATCATTAATGTATAAAATATCACAATCCTTTGGCAGTATAACCGCACTCGCCACAACTGGCCCCGCAAGCGGACCTCTACCTACCTCATCGATGCCACATATATATCCACAATCAGCGTATTCCCTTTCATAACGCTTCATTTCTTCGGTACGAAGTATTTCTTTTTCTAAGGTTTCTATCCTTTTCTTAGCCTTTATAACCAATGCCTGAACACCAGCTCTCTCATCTGTTCCATATTCCTGTATAAAAAGAGGCAGCTCTTTATCAGCCGCTGCCTGCAATTCCGCCTTTATTTCGCCTATCTTTCTCTGCTCCATAATCTAATCCCTTTCTTTTGTTTCTTCCAAAGGTAATTATTCAATTACTTCCCAAACCACTTATTGATGCTTCAGAATCCCAAACTTTTCAAATGGCCAAATTCTAAGCCAAGCTCTTCCAATAATGTCCTCTCGTTGAATATTCCCAACAGACGGTTCTCTGCTATCAGAACTATTATTACGATTATCTCCCATTACAAAATACTCATTCTCACCCAATTCAATCGTTTCGCTCGCCCTTCCCGCATACATAATAACTTCTTTCCCATATGATTCTTCTAAAATCTTATCATTGATATAAATATTGCCTTGCTCATCAATTCGAATACGTTCACCCGGCATACCAATAATACGTTTAATATAATATACCGGTTCTGTATCTACATAATATGCAAAATTCGGCTCATAAGGAAATACAATAATATCAAATCTCTGCGGATCTGAAAAACGATAAGTAATCTTATCAACAATCAAATTATCATTCTCACTAAGTGTTGCTTCCATACTGCTTCCACTCACCTGTGTACGCTGACCCACATAAGTAATGATCAGATATGCTGCACATAGCACTACCAACAAATATATACTTGTACTTAATACTTCCTTCAACACATTCTTCATTTTGTATTCCCCGATTCTAACTCTGCTTCCATCAGTTCTAATGTAATCTTACCAAGTCTTCCACTTCTGAAATCTTCCACAAACAAAGAGGATGCTTTCATCAAATCTAACTCTTCACCCTTGAGGTAACATCTTCTACTAATGCAGATGGCCTTTAACACATCATACGCATCTCCCTGCTCTTCAATCTCATAACGTTCTTTTAACGCACCTGGATATTCCTTTGTGATAAATTTAATCAATTCATACGCAAGCTCATCTAAATGCACAATCTCATCATTCATTGAACCAATCATTGCCAAATGGAGCCCCACTGTTTGATCCTCAAATTTTGGCCACAAAATACCCGGCGTATCCAATAACTCTAATCCTTTGTTCAAACGAATCCACTGTTTTCCTTTTGTAACACCAGGTTTATTTCCTGTTTTTGTACATGCCTTTCCAGCAAAGGAATTAATAAAAGTAGACTTACCAACATTCGGAATCCCAACAACCATGGCTCTTACCGGCCTATTAATAATACCTCGCTTTCTATCACGCTCAATTTTTTCCTTACATGCCTCTTGCACAACACCATGAATCGCTTTTATGCCAGAACCATTCTTAGAATTGATTTCTAATGCATGAATGCCCTGCTTCTTAAAATATTCCATCCACAGCTTATTTTGCCTAGAATCAGACAAATCCGACTTATTCAACAGAATAAGTCTTGCCTTATTTTTTCCCAACTCATCAATATCAGGATTTCTGCTTCCCAACGGAATACGTGCATCTACTACTTCTATTACCAAGTCTATTAACTTAATATCCTCCTGCATCATTCTCTTTGCTTTGGTCATATGACCTGGATACCACTGATATACTGCCATGTTTTACGCTCCTTTTTATAACTTCACATATGGGCTTTATCCACTACTTACTAATTCCCAAACTTATTTCTATTCTATTAACCCAAGCTCACTGTCTTGCTTTGCCATACGAAACCACGCTTTACCAATTATATGTTCTTTTTTTATATTACCAATATTAGCAGAACGACTATCCTCACTGTTATTACAGTTGTCTCCAATCACAAAATATTCATCTTCTCCAAGTTCGATTAAATTTTCTGCTACACCAGGCTCTGCTATTTTATCATTAAAATAATCTTCCTGCGTCTCACCATTCACATAAAGAATACCACCTTTTACTTGTACGGTATCTCCTGGTATTGCTAATACACGTTTCACATAATAGTGTGCCTTCTCATTTCCATTTGGCCGAAAAACTACTACGTCCCCAATCTTAGGTGATGATAAGCGATATATTACTCGATTCAAAAAAATCTCTTGTCCATTATATAAACACGGTTCCATTGAAGAACCAATCACATTCGTTTTCATTCCCATACAAAAAACAAGTACAATAGCCAAAAAAGCTGAAACAAACATCCAAAAAATCCAGCTAGCTATTTCCTTAATCAAGACCATATTTATTTTTTTCTTTCTTTGATAAAATGTTAATCCTTTTCTTCTTCCCATGCGTCCTACTATTTTCCCATTATCTTATATTAGCAACAATTATACTCCAAATGCGTGTTCAACGCAAGCATCACCCCAAAACAAAAGCTACCATCTACCCGCCTTAGTAAGACGTTACAGCTCTTTCCTGAGCATTAACAAAAACGGAGTCCATAATGGACTCCGCCTGTTAACTGAACTAATAGTTACAATTATTTTACTAATTCCTTAACCTTAGCCTTCTTACCAATACGTTCTCTTAAGTAGTTAAGCTTAGCTCTTCTAACCTTACCAAGTCTTACAACTTCAATCTTCTCTACGTTAGGAGAATGCATAGGCCATGTCTTTTCAACACCAACACCATTAGAAATCTTTCTTACAGTGAAAGTTTCTCTATTGCTGCCACCCTGAATCTTTAATACAGTTCCTTCAAAAACCTGAACTCTTTCACGGTTTCCTTCTTTAATCTTTCCGTAAACCTTTACTGTATCACCTACACTAAACTTGTCTACAGATTCCTTTAACTGTGCCTGTTCAATCTCTTTAATAATTTGATTCATTTTGTTTGCCTCCTTAATTCACTCGACGTTCTTAATACATTCCATTCGTACCAGAGGACCATCTCTTTTTTCGCAACATTAATAATTTATCATATTTCCTACAAAAAGACAATCATTTTTTTCTCTTTTTCTCATTTTTGAGAGGATGCGCCAGCATATATGCCTCATACATCTCCGGTCTTCGCTCCTTGGTTCTAAGAAGCGACTGCTCCAAGCGCCATTTTCCTATATTCGCATGATGACCACTCAACAATACGTCAGGAACCTTTTTATCGTGCCATATCTCAGGTCTGGAATACTGTGGGTACTCTAGCAATCCATCTGAATGTGATTCCGTAAGCGCAGAATCATCGTTATTCAAAACTCCTGGAACAAGTCTTGATATCGTATCTATCATAACCATTGCCGGAAGCTCTCCACCGGTTAATACATAATCTCCAATAGAGATATAATCCGTCACAATTTCTTCCAAAACACGTTCATCAATGCCTTCATAATGACCACACAAAAAAATCAAATCTTCTTCTTTAGAAAGTTCTATTGCTTTTTTCTGTGAAAAAACTTCTCCCTGCGGTGTCACATAAATAACTCTTGTTTTCTTTTGCGCTTTCTCTACAACATCTTTTGCCGCTTTCTTTCTATTCTGAATCTTTTCCTCCACAGCAAGATAAGAATCATATACCGGTTGTGCCTGTATAAGCATTCCTGCTCCACCACCATATGTATAATCATCTACTCTCTTATGCTTATTGATTGTATAATCACGAATATTTATAGCTTCTATATCAATATATCCATTCTGTGTTGCTCTACCGATAATACTTTCAGACATCCCCTGCATAATCATATCCGGGAACAACGTTAATACATGAAAATGCATCATAACTAACAGTATCCTTCCATTAATCTAATAAGCCATCCAAAATATGAACAACCATTTTTCTCTCTTCCATATCCACCGAAAGAATACATTCCTTAATTGCCGGAAGTAACAATTCTCTTCCATCTGTCATATTAATAACATAGACATCGTTAGCCCCCGTCTGCATAACATCTGCAAGTGTTCCTATCTGTTTCTCATCCTCATCAAACACCGACAAATCAATTAAATCTGCAATAAAATACTCATTTCTTCGAAGTCTGACTGCATTTTCTCTCGTAACATAAAGACTTTTATTCTTATATCTCTCTATATCATTTATATTATCAAAACCCTTGAACTTTAGAATGACAAACTGTTTGAAGTATTTTACACCTTCAATTTCAAGAGTTATCTTTTCTTTACCTGTATCCAGAATTGTTTCCTTCAATTTTTTAAAACGTTTTACATCATCTGTTGTTGGAAAAACCTTCACTTCACCACGAATCCCATGCGTTTGCGTGATAATTCCAACTTGTAATAATTCGTCCATTTAACCTCCAATTTTAGCAGGAAAATAGTGCATGGCGGCGCACACACTTTATTTGTTAGGAAAGTGCCCGAAAAGCAGTAAGTATTAAGCAAGCATTTCCTAACGTAACTTTCAGTACCTTTATAGTTATTAACAACTAAAATGGGGAGCTCTAAAAGACCTCCCCATAATTTCTAAACGATTTCAACATCTACCTTGATATTTTCTTTGGATGATGCTGCTTTGACAACGGAACGAATAGCCTTAGCAATTCTTCCCTGCTTGCCGATAACCTTACCCATATCTGCTGGTGCAACATGAAGTTCAACAGTGATATTCTTACCGCTTCCCTTCTCTGCCACTACAACCTCGTCCGGATTGTCTACTAGAGCTTTTGCAATTACTTCAACTAACTCCTTCATATTCACACCTCCAAGAGCGTTCCCCAATCTTATTTTTCAATACCTGCTAACTTGAAGATCTTGGAAACTACTTCTGTTGGCTGAGCACCGTTTGCTAACCACTTCTTAGCTGCTTCTTCATCAACCTTAAATTCGCTAGGATTTGTATTTGGGTTGTAAGTTCCGATTTCATCGATACACTTTCCATCTCTAGGAGATCTTGAATCAGCTACGATGATTCTATAGATAGGAGCTTTCTTCTGACCCATTCTTCTTAATCTGATTTTTACTGCCATTGTTCTTTACCTCATTTTCTTTCTTAATAAAATTATTATAACTATTTATATGCAAACGCATTTACATGCGCTTGTTGACACAATTAAAACGGAAATTTGAATCTTCCTTTTTTGCCACCGAAGCCACCCATCATTCCTGGTAATTGCTTCATCATTTTCTGAGATTGTTCAAACTGCTTAATAAAACGGTTTACAACTGCAATATCCACACCTGCGCCTTTGGCAATTCTATGCTTTCTGCTTGGATTCAAAAGCTTTGGATCCTTTCTTTCAGCAGGAGTCATGGATAACACAATTGCTTCCATTCGCGCCATCTGTTTCTCATCAATTGCAGATTCTAAATCACTTGCTTTGATTCCCATTCCAGGCATCATGCCCAAGATACTGGAAAGACCGCCTAACTTCTTCATCTGATTCATACTCTCCAAATAATCCTCGAAGTCAAACTTACCCTTTTTCAAACGGGCTGTCATTTCCTTCTCTTTATCAGCATCCATATCCAAGTTTGCTTCTGCCACTTTATCAATCAAAGTAAGCACATCGCCCATTCCAAGGATTCTGTTTGCCATTCTATCAGGATAAAACTGTTCCATATCTGTCAGTTTCTCACCTGTACTAACATAAAGAATCGGTTTTCCGGTAACAGCCTTAACCGAAAGCGCCGCACCACCTCGTGTATCACCATCCATTTTGGAAAGAATAACACCATTTACACCTATCTTTTCATCAAATTCCTTTGCTACATTAACAGCATCCTGACCTGTCATGGCATCTACAACCAATAAGGACTGATGAACCTCGACACTTTCCTTTATCTCCTGTAGCTCTGCCATCATATCTTCATCTATATGAAGTCGACCTGCGGTATCGATAATTACAACATTATTGTTATTCTTTAACGCATGCTCAAGACCTGCTTTTACGATATCAACGGGCTTATGATTTGTTCCCATCGAAAAGAAATCAACCTGTTGTTTTTCCGCATTAACGGATAACTGATCAATAGCTGCCGGTCTGTAAATATCACACGCTACCAATAATGGTTTCTTGCCTTTAAGCTTGAGCTTTCCTGCAATCTTTGCTGCTGCCGTTGTCTTACCAGCACCCTGAAGACCGCACATCATAATTACTGTTGTTGCTTTACCCGGTTGCAAGGTAAGCTCTGTTGTTTCGGAACCCATCAGATTGACCATTTCTTCATTAACAATCTTAATAACCATCTGTCCTGGATTCAATCCATTCATAACATCAGAACCAATTGCTCGTTCCTCTACAGATTTTACAAACTGCTTAACAACCTTGAAGTTAACATCCGCTTCTAACAAAGCCATCTTAACTTCCTTTAACGCCGCCTTAACATCTGCTTCCGTAAGACGTCCTTTGCTTCTTAAATTTTTAAATACATTTTGCAATTTGTCAGTTAAGCTCTCAAATGCCATTCTTAAAGCTCCTCTATAATCTCATCGGACAATTTTTTAATCTGCTCGTCATCTGTCAAAGTGTTGATTTCCTGTACCATTTGCTTAATCTTAGCAAATTTATCTACAAGATGAAGCTTATTCTCATACTCTGCCAAAATTTTATCACAACGTTTCAGAATATCATGTACTCCCTGTCTGCTAATTCCTTGTTCCGAAGCAATCTCACTAAGGGATAAATCATCAAATATTGCATTCTCATATATTTTCTTCTGATGCTCTGTCAACAGTTCACCATAGAAATCAAAGAGCATACCCTTCCATTCAAGCTTCTCTATGGATTCCTTTGCAATACTTTCTGCTTTCATGACTACCTCCAGTTATATATCTCGTGACATAGTTTTCACACCACGCGACTATACTAGAATACTATATAGCTTTAAGGGTGTCAAGTATTTTTTCTTGACACCCTCAATTTTATTTATCTAAATATGTTTTTAATATTTTCTGCAACTGTTCTATATCAATTGGCTTGGACAAATATCCTTGAAACCCCATACCAATGTACTCATCCACTACACCTAGTATGGCATTTGCTGTTAACACTATCATCGGTGTATCTACATTAATACACTCCGGCCTGCCTTTCACAATTTGCATAAGCTCTGTTCCTGACATCCCAGGCATCATGTCATCAGTAATAATAATATCATACTTCTCCACCTCAATCATTTTCAAAGCTTCCGCACCACTACTTACTCGATGCACATCCAGCTCCATCATTTCCAAAATAGAAGAAATGACTTCAAGATTCATCTCATTATCATCCACCGTGAGTACCGTTTTACCAAAAAAGCTTATGCTATTCATACCCTCATCTTCCAATTGTGTTTCTACCTGTCTAAATCTAGCGTTATAATCTCCAATTGGTGTATCTTTAATCACCTTTTGTGTCACATCTACCCAAAACCTGGAACCCTTTCCATACTCGCTTTCCACATGAATATTTCCGCCCATAATATTTACCAGTCCCGCAGTAATATTCAAGCCAAGCCCGGAACCCTCAATGCTCCTATTCTTCAACTTATCTAAACGTTCAAAATCATGAAAAAGCTTAGGCAACTCTTCTTCCTTAATGCCTATTCCAGAATCGGATACTTCCATAAATAATTGTATCTCCTTTTTGGCATTCTCCCTATTTGATTCAGCAGCATCTATATCCAACTTTTCTTCATGCCAGATTTTAATCTGTACCCAACCACTTTCTGTATACTTTATTGCATTTGTAAGAAGATTAATCAAAACCTGCTTAATGCGAATCTCATCACCGAGCAAACCATCTGGAACCTCTCGATCAACATCAACCCTCAATTCTAATCCTTTTCCATGTATTCTATCACGCATCATACTCATCACATCGTGAATCATGCTTGATACCGAATACTTTGTCTCAACAATTTCCATTTTTCCAGTATCGATTTTGGTAAAATCCAATACATCATTAATCAAACCCAAAAGCGTCTTTCCCGCGCTTTGAATATTATACGAATATCTTCTCACATTCTCTTCTTTTGTTTCCCGCATTATCAGCTCATTCATACCAAGAACAGCATTTAATGGTGTTCTGATTTCATGAGACATGTGAGATAAAAATCTAGTTTTAGACTCATTTGCCAATTCTGCCGCTTCCTTCTCGTTAGCAAGAATCCTCATTAGCTCTGCATCCTTTTCTTTGCGCTTCTTTGATCCAGTCCCAACCGTATACACCAGCATACAAAGACTAAAAGCAAACAAAGCTACACCAAATAATTTAGAAACCCCGGCTGAATCCCCCCTAAGATATGCAATTAACCCCTCAAGAGTAGCAAACCCTATCACACAAGAACCTAATACCACCTCTTTTTCTAGTTTTTTTTCTCTCTTAAACCTGCAAAACAATGCTGAAATAACCGCCACAAGAATAATTGTATATACATATACTGAAGCCTTGGTCAAATCAAATGCACTAAGCATATACTCAGCTATACACCCTAGCACCAAAAGATGATTGATAGCAATCAATACATCATACCGTTTTGCTTCCGGATAGAACGTTCTCTTAATATATACCAACAAAGGTATTGGCATAAGCATAAAAGCAATTGCATTCGTCCAATACAACACAATAGACTTATGTAGCCAAAGATCTAGAACACCACAATCAGTCAATAAATACACAAGTCCTGTCAACAAAAATCCAATGAGATACCATAATGATTTGTACCCTTCAATTCTCCCCAACATAACTGCTGAATAGTAGATTAATATCGTCAGCACAGCAAGTAACAGCGATACGCCAACTATCGCTACCACAATTCCACACTTAGAATTCACATAAGAAACTATGCTATATCGATTCCCCAAAGACAGAAATTGCACGACATAATTTCCAGCATCTTCATGCATAAACTCCATCGTTATCTTATCTCCCGGACGCAACCCCTTTACAGGAATCTGATAAAACACATAAACCAAACTACCATAATCTACTTTATCACTCGAAAATTTCTTCTGTTTCCACAACTTATCATTTATATAAATATTAACAACACTTGCCCTTACTCTAAAGCAAAGGAATTTATCATCCAACACTCTATCATCCAGATACCGGGTAATCTTCACCGCTTCTTTATCTTTATGCAGTTTCAGATAATGTTCATTTACAGGAATAGGTTCTCCTTCTTGCTCCTCATACTTCCATCCATCGCCAAACCATATTGATTCCTTATCTGCGTTTTGAAAATAAGGAACTCTAGGCGCATAATACCACATTATATACGTAACAATAACCATGGCCACTATCTGTACACAAAAAAGAGCTTTTCCCACTTTACTAAAATTCAATTGCATAAACTTATCATATAATTTGTTCCACATCAGCGTACTCCTGTTATAATTACCTTGCAATAAGCATCTACACTTTAAATTTTCTCACTTTTCTTTCTTCATTGCAAGCATAAAGTATCAGCCATATTCTTACGCAAAAAGAGAAACAATATCTCTACTGTTTCTCTAAATCTTTTCTCTCATAATATCTTTATATCCTTCACCAAATATTTCACTTGCTGAGGATACAATCATAAAGGCATTCTTATCCTCTTCCTTCACAATTTCTTCCGCCTGTGGTGCCATTTGCTTACGCATAGCAACCATTACAACTTCTTTTCTTTCACCTGTATATGCTCCCCTGCCTTCAATCAAGGTTGCCGTAATATCAAGCTCTTCCAAAATACGTTTTTTAATTTTTTCAGGACTTGTTGTTATGATATAAATAAGCTTTGCTTCATCTGAACCGTATAAGCAATAATCCATCACTACCGAATTAATCACAACTGTTACTCCAGCATAAAACGCAACTGTCATATCTCGAAAAACCGCCCATGAAGCAAGAATAACAACGATATCTGTTGCCAAAAAAAGCGTATTTGTTTTAATATGTCTCCATTTCAAACGCATTACTTTAATGATAATATCCGTTCCGCCCGTCGTAGCACCCGCCTTAATCACAAAAGCTAACGCTATAGCCATCAATCCACCGCCAATTACAGATGCAATTAGTAAATCATTTGTTACTGCACCAAAAGGTGCCAGCATATCGGTAAACACAGTAATCCAAATCAATGCATACATAGTAGATATAACAAACTTATACCCAAACTTCCATAAGCCTAATATAACAATCGGAATATTAATAAGCATATTCCATGTACCAACTGATATATCTGTAAATCGTTTTAATAAAATAGCAACGCCGGTGATTCCTCCCGGCGCTATATTATTCGGATCTAGAAATAGACTAATCGCAATGGCGTAAATAAGTGCGGCCATTGTAATCAAACCATAATTTCTCATCCTCTTCATCATTCTTTTTGTTTCAGAAGCTAATCTCTTCATAGATACCTCTACAACCAGATACTTAAATATTTGTTCTAACCTGTCTTGGCTGATAGCCATTCTCTTCTAAAGCTTTAATGAGCTGATTCTTATGCTCTGTTCCAAAGGTTTCAATCGTAATGCGCAATTCTACTGCTGCATTTCTGTTAATAGAGACAAACTGATTATGTTCAAGCTTAATAACATTGCCATTTTCCTTCGCAATGACATCAGAAACCTTACTAAGCTCGCCCGGCTTATCCGGAAGCAATACTGATACCGTAAAAATTCTATCCCTAAAAATCAAGCCCTGCTGAACAACAGAAGACATGGTAATAATATCCATATTACCTCCACTAAGAATAGAAACAATTCTCTTATTCTTTATATTTAAGCGTCTTAATGCTGCAACTGTTAAAAGCCCTGAATTTTCTACTACCATCTTATGGTTTTCCACCACATCAAGAAATGACACTACCAAATCCTCATCTGGAACTGCAATAATATCATCTAGATTTTTTTGAATATATGGGAAAATATATTTTCCTGGCGTTTTTACTGCCGTACCATCTGCAATAGTATTTACTCCAGGAAGTGTCAAAACCTCTCCACTCTTTATAGATTCCTGCATGCAGTTTGCACCAGCCGGCTCCACACCTATCACTTTAATCTTTGGATTTAAAAGCTTTGCAAGCGTAGACACACCCGTTGCCAATCCGCCACCGCCAATTGGCACAAGAATAACATCCACAAGCGGAAGCTCCTTAAAAATTTCCATTGCAATCGTACCTTGTCCTGTAGCAACCGCAAGATCATCAAACGGATGAATAAAAGTATATCCTTTTTCCTCAGCCAGCTGATAAGCATATTCGCACGCTTCATCATACACATTTCCCTTTAAAACAACCTCTGCTCCATAGCTTTTGGTTCTGTTTACCTTCATAAGAGGAGTTGTTGTAGGCATTACAATAACTGCCTTCACACCATATTTCTTCGCTGCATAAGCAACGCCCTGAGCATGATTTCCAGCTGATGCTGTAATCAACCCCTTTGCTCTTTCCTCCGGACTTAGTGTACTAATCTTATAATATGCGCCTCTTAGCTTATATGCGCCTGTTAGCTGCATATTTTCTGGTTTCAAATATACTTTATTTCCTGTTTGATTACTAAAAAACTCACTATAAATCAATTTTGTCTCAGAAGTTACTTCTTTTACAATTTCAGAAGCTTCTTCAAATTTCTCCAATGTCAACATATCTGCCATAACTACTCTCCTTATCTATCATGCATAAAAAACTAAATATTATGCAAGTTCTTCCTCCTTCGATTTTACATCAAACAAAGCATTTACAAATTCATCTACATCAAATTTCTGTAAATCCTCTATCGCTTCACCTACACCAATATACTTAACAGGAACATTTAGCTCCGATTGAATAGCAACTGCAATACCACCCTTGGCCGTTCCATCCATTTTTGTTAGTACAATCCCGGTAAGATTGGCAACCTCACCAAACTCTCTCGCCTGCGCTAATGCATTCTGTCCAGTTGTTCCATCCAGCACAATCAGATTCTCACGATACGCATCAGGAAACTCTCTATCAATGATTCTATTCATCTTTTTGAGTTCTTCCATAAGATTCTTTTTGTTATGGAGCCTTCCTGCTGTATCACAGATAAGAACATCTACATTTCTTGCCTTAGCTGCATTCACTGCATCGTAGATAACAGAAGCCGGATCTGCACCATCCTTGCCACCTACCATATCTACTCCTGCACGATTTGCCCACTCAGCAAGCTGCTCACCTGCCGCTGCACGGAAAGTATCAGCTGCTGCAATCAGAACTTTTTTACCTTGCCCCTTCAAAAGACCTGCAAGCTTCCCTACGGAAGTAGTCTTTCCTACACCATTTACACCAATAACGAAGATAACCGACTGTCTCTTCTCAAATTCGTAGGCTGTTTCACCCACTCTCATTTGTTCCTTAATACTTTCCACAAGCAATTGTTTGCATTCAGAAGGCTGTTTCAAATGCTTTTCTTTAACAGCCTTCTTCATTCTCTCCACAATATCATTGGTAGCATTTACTCCGATATCCCCCATAATGAGAATCTCTTCCAGTTCCTCATAAAAATCCTCATCTATCTCTGATGCTCCATGAAATACCGCATCAATCCCCGATACAATATTATCTCTTGTTTTTGTTAAGCCACTTTTCAATCGGGCAAAAAAGCCCATCTTTTCTTCTGCCATTTCCTATGCTTCGCTCCTTCCTTAACCCTTATTACTAATTATCCAACGCACTGTCTATCAAACTAACACTAACAAGTGTTGATACACCCTTCTCCTGCATAGTTATACCATATAAACGATCTGCCTGCTCCATCGTACCACGTCTATGTGTAATAACAATAAACTGTGTATACTTGGTAAGCTTATTCAAATACTTTGCAAATCGACTTACATTCTGCTCATCTAAAGCAGCCTCAATTTCGTCCAAAAGACAAAATGGCGAAGGCTTCAAATTCTGAATAGCAAACAGCAACGCAATCGCCGTAAACGACTTCTCACCACCCGACAACTGCATCATATTCTGCAACTTCTTTCCTGGTGGCTGAGCAATAATTCGGATTCCGGCTTCCAGAATATCCTCTTCCTCAATAAGTTCTAAGGTTCCTTTTCCGCCTCCAAACAGTTCTTTAAATACCTTATCAAACTCTCGTTTAATCTCTTCGAATTTCTCCGCAAACTGCTTACGCATAGCGGTATCAAGTTCTTGAATGATGCCCTCTAGTGTCTTTTCTGCCTCTATCAAATCATCATGCTGATTCTTTAAGAAAGTATAACGCTCCATGAGATTTTTATAATCCTCTATAGCATTTACATTAACATCACCAAGCTTTTTGATTTCATCCTTAATTCCTGAAATCTGCTTCCTCATTGTTGGAATATCCGTCATTTCATCATTACGCATGGATGCTGCACTACTTAAAGTAATCTCATACTCATTCCACATGTAATTGATATGACTTTCCATGGATTCTTCTAATTTCTCTCTCTGAGAATTCAAACGATACACTTCCTTATCCAGTGCATTCTTACGTTCTGATATTTCTTCTCTGGTGGAAAAGAAATTCTTCTGTTTCTGAGATAATTCTTCCTTGGTTTGCTGTTTTTCCTTCAAAGAAATCTCCGCATCTGACTGTGCTGAATTAGAAGCGTTAATGGTTTTGGCTATTTCTTCAATATTATGCTGGCGAAGCTCAACCTCAGCTCTAGAATTTGCAAGCCCTTCCTGAACCTCTGTCAGTTCACTTGATAGCCTTGCAACCTCTCCTTCGATTCGTTCAAGATTGGTTTGTTCAAACTCCTGCTTTTGAAGCATCTTTTCATATTCAACATCCCACTCTCCAACAAGTCCTGTCTTATCAGACTCCTCAATACGATATGTTTCCAGCTCTTTCTGATATGTTTGGACTTCCTGTTCAATCGCTTTCTCATCTGATTCAGAATTCTTCAATTCATCTTGTATGGATTCTTTATCCTTATTAATCTCTTGAACCTTCTGTTCGATTTCAAGTTCTTCCTGCTTCAAATCACCGAAGCCTTTTTCTGCCTCTTCCTTACGCTCTTCTGCAGTTACTACATTTAACCTTGCTGTATTCTGCTTAATAAACAAATCCTGCAGTTTTGACTTTTCTTCTTCAATTGCACGTCTAAGCTTTGTTCTCTCTTCACGAAGATTCTCTAAATCATTATTCGCCTTGTCTAATGCATCTTTGGTATTTTTCAGTTTTTCTTCCAACTCATCAATTTCTCGTCTTCTTCCTAACAAATTAGAATTATTTCTAAAAGCACCACCACTAATTGCACCGCCTGGAACCAAAAGCTCACCTTCAAGCGTAACCATTCTCACACCATAATCATACTTACGTGCAATTTTCACCGCATTATCAATATTATCGATAACTGCAATTCTACCAAGCATCGCCTTTGCAACATTCGCATATTTGGAATCTGTTTTTACCAAAGAGTCAGCAAGACCTATCGCACCTTTTTCCTTCAAAACATCCGGCGTCTTAAATTCCTGCGGATTGGTAATACTTGTCAATGGCAGGAATGTTGCTCGTCCAAAACGATTTTGCTTTAAAAAGCCAATCATTTTCTTCGCTGTTTCTTCATCATCTGTAACAATATTCTGAATATTACCACCAAGCGCTGTCTCTATCGCTGTTTCATATTCTTTATCAACTTTAATAATATCTGCTACTACACCAACAATTCCCTTATTTTTTTCTTTTTGCTCCATCACCTTTTGGATACTATTTCCATAACCTTCATAACGTTCTGTAAGATTTGAAATCGTATCGAGCTTTGATTTCAGACTCTGATATTTTGACTGTATCGCCCTAATCTCTTCATCCTTTTTCATTAGGCGTTCACGGAAAGTAACATGTTCCTCATCCATCTGTGTCAAACGACTATTCGTATCGATAATCTCATCATTGATTTGTTTGAACTCTTCCTGTAATGCTTTAATCTCTGCATCACGCTCTGCTTCATCACTCTTAGCTCGAAGCAATCGAGAATTCAACTCAGCCTTACGAATACGAAGCTGTTCCAGCATAGCATCAAAGCTACCTATCTTCGACTTGATGTTTGCTCTATCACTTAAGGTTTGAATAATCTTATTTTTATTTACTTCAATTATGTTATTTAATTCTTCAATCCTTGCCTGAACTTGAGATAACGAAGCCCTTGCAGCATTTCGTTCTTGCTCCATTTCTGCAACTTTTTGGTCAAAAGCAGCTTTATTCTCATGAATTTTAGTTTTTTCAGCTTCTTTTTCCTGCAATTGTGTTGCAATTGTCGCTATTCTCTCCTCAAAATGCTTTTCATTTCCCTGAGCACTCTTTATCTGCTCCTTCAATACATTAATCTCACCTTCGAGTTTTCCTCGCATAACACTCGTATCTGTCAATGTATTTCTAGTCGATTCTATCTCCTGCTCCAGTTCCTCAATTCTAGCTTGAATGCTATCATACTCTGTTCTTACCTTCTCGTACCGCTCAATTGTTTCGTCATAATCATCCTTCGCAATACGATACTTTTCTTCTACATCGGCAAGCTGTTCTCTGATACGACTATTTTCTAAAAGGAACATATTTACATCAAGCTCTTTAAGTTCTTCCTTCTTTTTTAAATATATTTTCGCCTTTTCAGATTGTTTCTCCAAAGGACCTACCTGCTTTTCAAGCTCACTCAAAATATCATTTACACGAATCAGATTCTGCTTCTCATCTTCTAGCTTTTTTTGAGCAGTAGCCTTACGCTTTTTGAATTTCACAATACCTGCCGCTTCATCAAAAAGCTCTCTTTTTTCTTCCGGTTTACCGCTTAAAATCTTTTCAATCTGACCCTGACCAATGATAGAATAACCTTCCTTACCAATACCTGTATCATAGAACAGTTCGTTTACATCCTTCAATCGACAAGGCGTTCCATTAATCGAATATTCACTTTCGCCGGAACGGTAGATTCTTCTTGCTACAGTTACTTCTTCATAATCAATCGCAAGTTTGTGATCTGAATTATCAAAAGTAATTGCTACATAAGCATAGCCTAATGGCTTTCTAAGTTCTGTTCCCGAGAAAATGACATCCTGCATAGATTCACCACGAAGCTGTTTGATACGCTGTTCACCAAGAACCCATCTCACTGCGTCTGCAACGTTACTCTTACCAGAACCATTTGGTCCAACAATACCGGTAATTCCCTTATGAAATTCGAAATTTATCTTATTCGCAAACGATTTAAACCCTTGTACTTCTATACTTTTTAAATACATCCTTATCCCCCAGCAGTTATTCGTAATTATTCAGCACCTTCATAATCACGAGACGTTTTTGATGTCCTGCAATAATCCCTTTAAAATCGCTTTCAGCACTAGGATTCTTGCTTATTGCATCAAGTTTTTACAGTCTCAGCAGTGAATGATTCGCCTTACCTGAACACTTACCATTATTTCCTATTTTGAGACTTCATTTTTACCAAAGCTTCATACGCAGCCTGCTGCTCGGCCGCCTTTTTCGTTCTGCCCGCACCAGTTCCAATCAGTACGTCATTTAGATATGCCTCTACATGAAACTGCTTATCATGCTCCGGACCCGTTTCTCCGATAAGTTCATATCGAAGCTTTGCATCCTTTTTCTTCTGAATCTCTTCCTGTAAAATTGTCTTACTATCCAAAAATAAAATCTTATGTTCCAAATCAGACAGAATAAAACGATAAATATGCTTCTTCGCATTTTCCAATCCACTATCCAAGAAAATAGCACCAATAATCGCCTCCATTACATCTGATGTAATGGAATCTCTCTTTCTTCCTCCAGTTGCCTCTTCCCCTCTTCCAAGTAAAAGATATGAACCGATATCTAAGTCCTTAGCACAATACGCAAGTGCTGGCTCACATACCATAGATGCCCTAAGCTTAGTCAACTGCCCTTCAGGCATATCGGGATTCTCTTTAAACAAGAATTCACTGGAAACTAACTCAAGAACTGCATCTCCCAAGAATTCTAATCTTTCATAATTTTTTAATTTATTAATCTTCTGCTCATTTGCAAACGAACTATGTGTTAATGCCTGCTTCAATAGACTTACATCCTGAAAACGATAACCAATTTTTTCCTGTAATTCATCCAGAACTTCATTTATATCTCGCATTCCAAAACCATGCCTTTCCAAACCATAAGTCACCATCACTACTTACAGTATCATATTATTACACGAAAAAGCCCTTTATCAGGGCTTTTTAAACTATTTTACACTCTTAATCAGTTCAACAGCCTCTCGCACCGTAGTTATCTTTTCTATAGGTTCTGTCGGAATTGTTATATTCAACTCCTCCTCAACCCCCATCACAATCTGATATACATCCAGTGAATCAGCACCTAAATCATTAAGAAATGTCATGTCCATTTTAACTTCATTCGGGTCCATTCCCAATATGTTTGCCATCACCTTTTTCAAAGCGTCAAACTCCATCTTCTATAATCCTTCCCTATTCATCCTTGAGGATAACTTTTTCCTTTATCTTTTCGTTAATTTTCTGCTCTTTAAATGTGATACACTGCAGAATCGAATTCTTAATCTCTATTGACTTAGAGCTTCCATGCGTCTTTACTACAAGCCCGTTTAATCCAAGTAATGGTGCTCCGCCATGTTCTTCTAAGCTAAATCCTTTTAAAGTCTCCTTGAGTGCCGGTTTTACAAGCAATGCTCCAATCTTACTTCTAAGTGATGTCATCATTCCTGCCTTAACCTTCTTAATCAAAGTCGCTCCAACACCTTCGTATAACTTTAAGATGATATTTCCAGCAAATGCTTCACACACGATTACATCCGCATAGCCTGTCGGAATATCTCGAGCTTCAATACTTCCGATAAAATTAATCTCCGGACAGTTTTTCAGCAACGGAAATGTTTCTTTTACAAGAGTATTACCCTTTTCTTCCTCTGCTCCAATATTTACTATCGCAACACGTGGTTTTTCAATTCCCATAACACTTTCCATATATACAGAACCCATCTTAGCAAACTGAACAAGATGAGAAGGTCTTGCATCTACATTTGCTCCACAGTCAATCAACAAAGAACAACCTGTTTCTGTTGGAATCAATGGTGCTAAAGGTGGTCTCTCAATACCTTTAATTCGACCAACTATCAACTGCCCTCCAACCAACATTGCTCCTGAACTTCCTGCTCCTACAATCGCATCACAAGTGCCATCTTTTACAAGATTCATTGCTACTACAATTGAAGAATCCTTTTTCTTACGAATAGCCATAACAGGAGGTTCTGCGGTTTCAATTACTTCTGTTGCATTTACAACCTCAATACTATTCACATCGTATGTATATTTTCCTAATTCTTCTTTAACAAGGTCTTCTTTACCAACCAGATAAACCTTGACATTTTTATTTTCATTTACTGCTTCTACGGCACCCTTAACTATTTCAAAAGGGGCATTGTCGCCACCCATGGCATCTACTGCTACTCTAGTAATCTCACTCATCGCTAGTAATCCTCCTATACCATAATAAATATACTAAACAGAGACGTAAAAATCAAGAGAACATTTTATCATTCATCATATATCCTAACACTTCTCTTACAAATTTTCATTCAGGAATTTGGACCTGAATAATACTTAACATTCTCCTACTTAACCATGTTTTAGCTTTCTATATAAATTCTTGCTAAATATGTATCTGATTTTTCCCTTCTAGCATAGCAAAACAGCCATTTTTCGTGGCTGTTTTGCTATAAAAATATAAAAAAACAATCTACCTATGGCATAAAAACACGATACATCTTTGTAACAATACCGTCTTCTATCACAATACTAGTATTATTAGGTACAAAATAATATTCTAATCCTGCTGACTCTGTAAGAAAATCTCCAGCATAATATGTCTGTTCACCTTTTTCAAAATCAGAACTATCATAAAATTCCAACTCATCTGAAACCGGAAGGGTTACTTCTCCTAACTCATAAAATGACTTTATATCACTAAATCCACTTTCATAATATACACCATTTTCATTAGTATACAAATCAAATCCGCCATTCTCGATTCCACCATTAATCATTATTAGCCCCAGTTCATTCTTTTCTAAAGAAGTTATCAGCACATTCTCGTTTCTAACTTCAATAGTATCTCCTTTTTTCATCTCCGATATATCAACCATATCATAAACATCATAATCATAAACCGTTGCTCTAATTTGCATTACTCCTGCATCATCTACATAAATATCCCCTTCATCAAAGGACACAGCTACTGTACAATTATCTAAATTATCCATATCTACAGTAGACGCTAAAGGTACTATTATTTTTTCCTCTTCTTTATTTTCTGTTACCGTTTCTTGTACTGTTTCTGCTTTCGTTGCTATTTCAGACTCAACAACCTCAACATTGTCCATTTTTGAGCCACAACCGCAAAAAGCCAGCACAAACATCGCTCCATACAAATACCATACTACTTTCTTTTTCATACGTTCAACTCCTTTACTCATCTTCATCTGATTTCCATTTGCATCTATCGTAAATTGCCTCATATGCAATTACCGAATCATCATTCTTTAATCGTCATATTTTTCACTTTACCATTCTTTATCTCGAACGCAACCCGTTCTGTATAATATTTATCACCTCTTGGATCTATTACACGAAGAAATTCCACATACTTACCATCTTTTAGTGTCTCTTCCTGAATTACTCTTCCCGCATTATAACCGATTTCTTTTCCCTCTTCTGTTACGATACTATCCGACTCTTCATAGTATACATAATATAACGGCTTAATCTTATCTCCGGGCATTAACATATCAACCTTTCGAAGCATACTATCTGCACCTGCTATTTCATCCATTGTCTGCACACCTATTATACTAGTCTCTTCCGTATCACAATCATAGGATAATACCAGATATGCATTTTCATTTTTCCATTTTATCGGTGAACGATAACGAATTACCTTGTCATTCGTATAAATAATCTCCAACATAAATGGTTCTCCGCCAATAGATACCCATTCTGCGTTAAAATCAGTTGCCAGTGTTCCTGTCTCATCTCTTCTCACGAGGAAATCATCTTGTCCATAAAAAATCAGTTTCTGCTCTTCTTCCTCGATTCTTGCTATACACAAAGTGATATTCTGTATAAGCTTAGCTGTATCTTCTTCCAAAGTCACACTAAGATTGGCACCTTCACCAAAATCAATTGGTAGATTTGATAGTTCCGATAAATTCTCAATGTTCATCTTTTCCGGCACTTTATAACCCTGACTCTTTATGTATTCCTGCTGTTTTTCACCCATACAGCCTGCCAGCTTATAATAATACACAGCATTCATAGCGGGATCTTTGCATACGGAATTCATATATTCCAGATAATAGTATATGCCATAAATATCATCAATATTTGCCGGGTAGTATACCGACAATCCCATAGAATCTGCTGCGTACGAAAACGCTCTGTTATATATTACCGCATCTTCCAATTTACTTAATACTTTACCGGCTTCCTCAGGATATTCAGCGGACAGATTCATCATAAACTGTCCCAAATCTAAGGTATTAATCACATCATAAGAATCTCCCGAATAATGAATAGATCCACATGCTGCCTGAGATAATTGTGCAATCACACCCGTATTTTCTCCCATATCCTGAAGTGCTCTCCTCATCAGATCCATATATGCTTCATATACTTCATGAGCCTTATTCAAATCCACAACCGAAAATGTACTTTCAAAATCTGCGCCCATCCAAGATAACTGAATTGTCTGTTCGGCATAATATTCAACAAAACTATCCGCAATTGCTTTACCTACTTGCGCACCATTCATTCCCGGATTAGCTGCAAGTTCCGAAAGCCACGCTGTATAATTCCATCCATCGCCGCCTTCTATTTCTTCACTGGCAGCCATAAATCTTCCGTAGCCATGTAGAGCCTCCGCTACTTCCATGGATGCCATCAAGCAAGCATCAAAGCCAATCAGTTCAAACGGTGGATTATCCTCATCCGCTATAAATACCTGCGCCAATGCAGCTTCGCATTCCGCTAATGTAATACCATCCATGCCATAAATCTCATCGTTTGCAAAGCCAAAGGCTCCGCCTCCATGATTCCACACAGACAGCATCGTATGATCTGCCGGATGTTCGTCCTTGCAATACTTCAGGAAATCTGCAAAAGTCTGTCCATCCCCCATATTCTGAATGTGATTATCCTCAAGCATTCGTAAGCCATCTTTATCATAAATAAAACGCTGGGAACGGTTCGGATTAACCATGGCATTACTCCAATCATTTGCGCCTCCTGTCTGAATAATAATCTTTACATTTTCCGGAAGTTCAACCGCAAAAATTTCATCCAAATCGTTCGAAGAATATCCCGGTTCTACCCACTGCATTTCCTCTTCATAAGAATCCGTTGTCTTTTCCCTTAAAGCCGGTTCATACATAAATGCCGGTAAATCCATTCCCTGTCTCTGTATCTCATCCATGTATTCTTCCATCCAGACATTTCTGTTCATCGCCTGTATAGCCATATACTGGGCACTTTCATTAGAGGTCAGCACCTTTATTAAATCAGAAGTACTATCTCTTCCTAAGCTTTCCAGATTACTGCCGCACATATACAGATAAATCGCCCACGTATCATCCTTACTATAAGGATCCATTGCTTCGACTCTGGCATCTCCTTCCTCATCAGGCACTACCAGTTCCAATATTTTTTCACGTTCTACCGGCTGTTCTAAAGAATAATAATAGCGTCCTGTAATATACGCCATTGAAACGAACTCTTTCGCCATACAGAAACCATATCCCACTACACAAGTTATGATGATTACCACTGCTATACGAATAGCCCAGAATTTTACTTTATGCCCTTTATCCAGTGCGTGATATGCGACTTTCTTTGCGGCTTTTTTTTCTGCCTTTTTTAACTTACGATTTTCCTTTTTTTCAGCTTTCCGCTTTTTTCTATCATCTTTTTTCACATTATCTGTTACTTCTTTTTCCAATTGGCTATTTTTATCACTCATAGTACTTCTCCATACTTTCTGAATTGCTTTTTTCAAAAAACTATTTCAGAATCTTTATCAACACATTGTTTAATCCAATCGTTCTGCGATATTCCATAGAATTTGCCAGCCCCGCAATCATGCGAATACCATACTGTTGCTCTTTTCTTTTATCTCCACACAAATACTTTGTCGGGTCAAAAGCCATACCATTGTCTCTTATTCGAACAATCAATGAATCTTCTTTATCCAAGATCATAAGATCAAACCACTTTTTCTCTCCCGACTTAAATGCATGTTGTACCACATTTCCTGCCATTTCCTCTATGCACAGTGACAATAAATCTAATGTTTTCTCAGGTATCTGTCTTCCTACACCAAATTTATGAATTCCATGAGCAATCGTCATGACCTCATCCATACTGTTTCCAATAGACAACTCCAGACAATTCTCCTGCTTTACACCAAACTCAGAAGGAAGTCGCATGAAATCATCTATACATGTTGGCAGCTTACGTTTATATACAGTCGTACAAACAAAAATTGTTAAAAGAGTCAATATCTCTGCCAAAAGAAAAGCAAGCCATACACCGGTTGATTTTAGCGGTTTTATCAAAGCAACTGCAAATGCAAGCGTAAAAACCAACGATTCCAAAACACAGATAAGTGATGCCATTTTTGAATTCTTTGTTCCCTGATAGTAACTCATCATCGCCATATTTATCAAAATAAGAGGTATTCCCACAGCAAATAAGCGAATCGCTGTAACCGCCATGGTTAAATTTCCCCCTTCTGTAATACCTAACATTCCTGCAAAAGCAGGAGCTGCAACAAATAGCAATACCGCCACTACACAGCTTGAAATTATTCCGATTCGCAGAGTTGTCTTTAAGGTGTCACGCAAAGCCGTTTTATCCTCTTCTCCAAAGAACATTCCTACAATAGGTACAGAAGCCATCGCAAATCCCATAATCAGCGAACCAAAAAAATTGTGTGCCTGTGATCTGACATTTAAAACCGCAACAGCACCAACTCCTACCCAGACAGCAAGCATACGATTTAAAACAACAGCTTTCACCACATCACATATACGACTAATCGCCGTTGGTGCACCTGTAATTACCATTTCTATAAGTTCCTGCCCTATTGCTTTCGGTCTTGTAAGGCGAAGTGTGTTGGTTTTCTTCACAAAGTGCGTACAACATACAAGAACTGCTACGCAGTAACTGATACTCGTTGCCAATGCCATACCAAACATTCCCTGATGAAATACCAGTGCCATCAGTAAATCTAATACGATATTGCAAACAGTCATAACAACAATGCATAAAAGCGGTAATCTTGGCGAACCATCTATCTTTACAAATCCAGATAGCATAGTTAACAAAATCGTAGGTACTGCTCCTAAGAAAAAGCCTCGCAAATACTCTGTCGTTGGCTGCATAAGCTCTCCTGTTGCGCCAAGAAATCCTGCTATCTGCGGTGCAAAAAATAAACCTGCTATTGATAACACAGCTCCTACAATAACAGCAAAACCGGTTGTTATTGTAAAAATGGCATGAACATGTTTCATTTCTCCCTTACCAATTGCTTGAGCCGCCCTTGTTGTCCCTCCACCGGAACAAACATTTCCAACTGCTGAAAAGACTGAGCTTACCGGTCCGATAATTCCCATAGCACCCAATTCCACGGTCCCAAAGAATCGACCAATAATAATATTATCAATCAGCATTCCCGCCGTTGCTGTCAACGCAGAAAGAATCGACAACATAACAAAAGACAAATACAGTTTTTTGACTATGTAATCATTTTTCACAGAATCCTATTCCCCTTTCATAAGACTCATAGCCGCTGTCATTCCATCCAGCGGACTATCCTGCATAATGATATAACGGAAAAACTTTTTAACCTTATCCAAATCATTAAGAACACCACATGTATCAATTTCAGCCAGTTTTAACAATGTAAATGCTGTTCTATAAGAAATGAGTAATTCTAAATGATCCCAATAGTGCTCATCCCCCTTATGGTTCAATTCATAACCCAACTTAAAGTATGGCATAATTTCTTCTTCCAACACTTTCCGGCAATCCTTTCCTGCCCCATATCCCTGTAAAAAGCAAGACTGCACAAAGCTTGCCACATCGTATAAATAATTTGCATACGCACAGCCATCAAAATCAAATAACCAGATATTATTTGCTTCCACAAAGAAATTATTCACATGAAAATCTCCATGACAAATGCCATATGTTCCAATCTCTTCCGATAGTTCATCCACTTTCTGCTGGATTTCTTCTATTTTTTTCTTTTCTTCATCCGAAAAGTGTTCCCAAACCTTCTGTTTTTGCTCATCAAATATATCTTTCATGCTTCTTCGCTGATAATGCATTCCAAGCTCTCTCTCATCTGTACTGATATGATGAACACCACCAAGCAAATCCCCAACACAGATAAAAAACATAGGATTCATATCCGGTATAGCCTTTACATTTCCTCTGGCAGTCCTAAACATACTCGCACGATAGGTCTGTCCTTCAATTTCAAATTCTTCTAAAAAATGTCCTTTCAAAGAAGCATTAGGTTCACAAACCGTCTGTTTAAATTGTTTCAGGTCATCCACCCACATCAATTCACTCATAATTTCCTGTCTTGTTTTCTTAGGTGTAATACTCACACGAAGCATATATGGCTTATCCGGAAAAATAAATGCATAATTCTGTGTAGAAAAAAACATTTTTGCTTCATTAATATCAACACCATAGCATTCTAGTAATATTTCTCTAAGTTGTTCCTTTAACTCTTCATCCATACATTTTTCTCCTTTGCATTTTTCCTACTCACAAATCTCCGAATATTAAATCTCGTTAATTACCCCTTTTTCTAATCAGTGGCACACATGTAATCTTCATAATCACTTCACATCTACTAAATCAGCAAAGCCGGTAACCTCGAAAATTTCTTTCACCATCTCATTCGTATTTTTTCAACATAAAAATCACCCTTTGTAAAACCAAGTATTCCTTTCTGAATACCAACTAGTTCTTCTGACAACAGTAACAACTGAATTATCTGTTTCCTCGTAAGCTTGTTATAGTCTGCCACTTTCTCTATCTCTTGCGCTATTTGTAATAAATCATTTGAACTTCCATTTAAGAGGCAAACATTTGACTTCATACTCTTCTCCCATAATGATTAATAATACAGGAACACCATTAAATTCCACTCAACATATTTCATCATATGTTTTCTGCATATTTATTTCACATTTAATAATATACACTAAAATCATACATTCATCAATATTTGTCTGTTTTTTCAACACTTTACCTTTGTTTTATCTGTTTTTTAAGCAAAAATAGTGCGTGCCAGCGCACGCACTTTGGCAAGAATTTCTTACGAAATTCTTGTCTAACTACCACCACGTAACAGCAATTTCCTATTACACAAAAAAAATAGTGCATGCAACGCACGCACTATTTTCATTACATTTCATTTTTCAACGCTAAGTAAAGTTCAGCATCTGTTGCCTGAACATAAGGATACACGTAGAAAATTCCAAGAACTCCACATGTTACCCCTGCCAATAAATGCCAACCAATAAAGGATAAATCCAGTACAAATGCATTCCACTTATGTCCTCTCATCATCTCCTTACTGCGACGTAAACACTCCATTACACTTAAATCCGAGTCATCTGCAAGAATGTAGCTTACCATACGGTACTCATACAACTTTATAATACCCGGTATTACAAGAAGAAATGACCACAAAACGATAAACAAACCTGAAAGGAACAAAGCTCCTACACTCTTAAGATAACGACCTTTTTTAAATGCATATGGTAGTTCTCCAAATCCCGGTTTCCCATTTGAATTCAACACGAAAAAGCGATCAATTCCAACACCGATAGGCGCAATCAGAAAAACATTCCATAACACGGAAATAACTAACGCCACACCTACTATACTTACCACAATGCCCAAAATTGTTCCAATTGAAACTCCTGTTTGTTCCGCTAAATTCGTCATCTCAGCTGTAATTGTTTCCGCTGATTCACCTGTACCACTTGTTGAAGCAGCACCTCCGAACAACACTGTCGTAATGAGCGACATAACAATACACTTCCAATAATTGTTTTTAAAAGCCGCTTTTCCTTTTTGTTTCAATTCACTTCTAATCCACATATTTTTTCCTCCTTTACAACAATCTCTTGTTAATTGTCAGATAATTATATCATATCAACGTTACCATACCGTTACCGAGCTTATATTTTTTTCCATACGATAAAAATATTCTTTTGTTCCTCATAACGATACTCTAATTCATCCATCATCCTTTTAACCATGTGTATCCCAAGGCCTCCTATCTTTCTTTCTTCTGCCGAAAGCGTAGTATTCACATCTTCTTTTGCTAATGGATTAAATGGTTTTCCCCAATCGGTAAAGGTTATTTTCACCATCGGCGGATTTCCCAGCTCAATATCACAACCAATAATCACTTCTCCCCGTTCGGGTGAATACGCATAATGAGCAATATTTACAAATATTTCTTCTATTGCAATATTAATTTCATTTTCCGTCTTCAAAGACAACTCATAATCTGTAAGCTCGTCTTGCATAAAATTCTGTACTTTCTCCAAATTTTCTAATGAAGCTTCCAATCTCAGCTCTCTCATTTATTTTGGACCTCCTATACTTCATTCACGTGAAATACCAGCATTGTAATATCATCAAATTGCGGAGCTTCTCCTGCGAAGCAATCAATCTCATACTTCATTCTCTCTAATAGTCCTTGTGCATTTTCTCCTTCTGCTTGATTCAATGCCTTTATCATTCTATCGGTTCCATATAGTTCCTGTTTCATGTTTGTAGCTTCCGCCACTCCATCCGTGTACACAAACAGTTCATCTCCGGCTTCCATCTTAATTTCATATTCTTTATACCGTATACCTTCCATCGCTGCAAGAACGACTCCGTGCTTATCCTTGTAAAGTTCATACTTCCCATTTGCACGTTTGATTGCCGGATATTCATGCCCTGCATTCGCAGCTGTCAAAATCCCTGTCGATATCTCATATACTCCAAGCCACACAGTAACAAACATTTCCGCTTCATTATTTTCACATAACTGATTATTCACAATTGCAAGAGCTTCTCCCGGTGAAGCCCCAAGCTGCAATTGATTCTTTAATAAAGTCTTTGCAATAACCATAAACAACGCAGCCGGAACACCTTTTCCCGAAACATCGGCAATTACAAGCGCCAAATGATTATCATCAATCAAAAAGAAGTCATAGAAATCTCCTCCCACCTCTTTAGCAGGTGTCATACTTGCATACAAATCAATTTCTGTCCTTTCCGGAAATGGTGGAAAAATACATGGAAGCATATCTGCCTGAATCTGTGTTGCAATACTAAGCTCTGCTCCTATTCTTTCTTTTTCGGCAGTAACTCTCTCGATATCTTCCACATACACTTTAATCTTCTCAATCATATCGTCAAAGGAATCCGCTAATAATTGAATCTCATTATTATCCTTCATATTTAGTTTCGATACTTCAAATTCGCCACTTTTATATGACTTTACATAATGAGTCAGCTGTAGTATTGGGTGAATCACACTGATATCCATTACCTTAATCATGATAATTGTAATGATAACAATTGCAGCCATTAAAAACAGAATTACTTTGAACATATAATTATTAATATTATTTTGTAAATCTGTAATACAGTAATCTGCTTCTACCATGGCAATCACATTACCATTCTCGTCAATCACTGGTGCCCATACAGCAATATAATCACCAAATCCTACATCATCACCTTTTACAATTCTTGTAGAAGCACTCTTTGCTTCTATGTCCCGAATCAAATATGTATACTCTGTTTCCGTATAATTAAACTGGTCTCCCAGCCCAGAAATCCGATTCATATCATCCCATTCAGTATAAGCATCTAAAACATATATAAAGTAATCCTCATATGGTACAAAAAGATATAAATAATTCAAGTCTGAAGTATTCGTTTTTACATTATTAAAGTGCTCTTGCATTTTAATATATTCACTATCCTTATCGCCAGTCTGTACATAATAATCAATACGTTCGCTATCTACTTCACTTGCTAACAGCTTTACAATGCCTAACGCTTTATCATAATAAAATTGGATATGCGCATCATAATAAGCTTTATAACTTATCAAACCAAGAGCTATACTAACAAAAACGATCATGCCACATATAATACCAATGATTTTTTTCCTTATACTATTTTCTTTCCGCATACCTTCCTCCTTTCACACACTAATAACCATGCCCTTTCCATAACCTGCGAACTTTACAGGTGCTTTAGCACCTTGCTCAGGCACAAATTCGCGTGTGAAAAATTTATTTTTCACACTAACTACTGTAATTTCAAAATATTAATTAACGCTCCGCATTTACATACATTCCCACATACAGGACAGGTAATATGATGTTTATCTAAATCCTGATAAAAGTCAGGTATCTCCTTCTCATAAATAAGCTTACCCAACTCAAGTAATGGCTTTTGAGCCGGTATTAGCTGCCCCGGATATATCCACATCTCAACCAATACCAATTGCATCTTTTTTTGAATCAAGGATTCTTTCATACTATGAATTAGCTTTGCCGCAATTCCTTGGTTGCGGTATTCCTCTGCAACCCATAAGCCATCAAGGTTATATACCGTTCTCTCACCGGCAAATGTTCTAATCTCTTTTTCCAGTTCTGGCTGTGGATATGTAAATGATATACCACCCTGTCCGGAAAAGAATCCTACAATTCTCTCATCATCTTTCGCCACAAACCCAAGATAATCAACTGTTTGAAATGCCTCATACATAGCATTCCGAATATACTTTCCCCCATTCAAATATTTTTCATACAAATCAATGATTTGTTCCAAATCCTTCTCATTTACTTTTGAATACTGAATCACGCTAAAACACAAACCTTTCCGGATTTCACTTTTTACTCCGTTTTCCCCTTCTAAATCCTATTTTTTCAAAAATCAATATCATGGCTAACATCAAACCTGCCAAAAGACCTATTCCCTGGCGCTCTCCCAGCATAATTGCTGCTCCGTAGATAAGAGGTCCCATTGTCTGTCCTATATTTTCAAACATCGAATAGATCCCCATTGCATTGCCCATTCCTACTTCTGAACATTCTCGCATCCTCTCATAATATGTATACTGACACGTATATGCGAAGGAAATTACTACGGACAAAATTACCATTCCGGCTATAACGCTGAATAAATTCGGCATCACAACAAAGAAAGCCATATTGAATGCCATGCAAAGACTTGCAAGCATGATACTTTTTCCTGCACCGAACATTTTCAAAATACGTTTTGACAAATATGGTCCGATATAAAGCACTAATACTCCGCATCCCAAATAAATTCTTCCAATCTGAACTTCATCTATTCCAAATTGTTCTACATATAACGGGAAGAAATATTCTCTGTAAGAAAGCGCTATCATAAATGGAATCAAAATTAACAAAAAGAACGCCGCAACTCTCTTTTTACACAGAAACTTTACAATATCTAAAATTTGTAGTCCTTTCTGTTTCGTTTCTTCAAACGTTACATTTTTTACCGAAACCGTAAGTAAAAGACCACAACCAAGCATAATTGCTCCTATCAGATATACAATCCTGTAGTCAGCAAAATCTAAAATAATAGCCCCCAGTCCTACTCCTATCGTTACTCCGGAAAG
>JAXJRB010000109.1:0-10456 GCA_036310845.1 Lachnospiraceae bacterium
AGTTACTAATTCAAAAATATCTTCGTACATAAATAACCTCCATGAAATAAAAGTAGAAATAACAACAGTAACTACCCATCATGGAGGAGCATTTGCAAAATAAAACTGCTTGTGTAAGCAGCTTTGTAATGGTATTATTTTCATAGGCAGTGGAGCTTTCTTTAGTATTTGGTTTTGTGTGGTAACTTAACAATAAATACATTTTAAAGAAGAATCAACTGCCATTTTAATTAAAAAATAGAAAAACTGCGCCACAGCCTTGGTAGGCCATCGCGCAGCGATTTTGTTCAATTTGAAGTTCCAATAGCTTGATTTTTATAATAAACCGGGGTACTTATCGCTGCCAGTCTACGAATCCTATTCTGCAAAGCAGGCCTAAGATTTGTACTATCTACATATATGCCATTCGATAATGTAAGATGTATCTTTCCGTCAACATCTGCGCTGGAAAGCTTTCTGTTTTTCTCCCACGGCTTCTCTCTGTCCTCATCATCTTCTGCAACTTCCAAATCTTCTATCAACGTTCTCCACTCTCTTATTTTAGTTTCAATAAATTCCTGTGAGAGTCTTGGTTTACTCCATAATATTTCCCATTGATCCGGATAAGCATTCCAATTACTGTCTATAAAAGCACTATTTCCATCTCTTAATGCTTTTCCCTGCAAGGGTAGTGCAATCAAATTTCCCACTCCCCCCTCCGGAATTACATCCTGCGCCGGAAGCATTCTATCATAGTACTTGAATGATTTCAGATTTACTTGTTCTGCCCCTTTATCTAACAAGGCTGCACCAAATTTCCGGACTAATGTCGCTGGTATCGGTTTATCAAAGAAAATCCATATATGTGCTCCACGTCCAGACCGCGAACGCTCTACAAGTGGGTCTATACCATTTAACACACAAATTTTTCTCATTGCCTCTACTTCTTCAATCCATGCATCATCTTCATTTGCAAAATCCTTTTTCTCTGCACCTTTCTCATGGTTATCAAAATCATATACCAAAAATCTACATGTCCCATCTGTAAGCAATGGATATACACCAATCACATCAGAAGCATTATATGACCACCCACGTAAATGTGCCAAAATATCATCTTTTGTTAATTGTTTGTATGACTGATATTGGCAATCCTTACAATTGATTTTTTGTCCATGTTTTTTAGGGCACGCTTCCTTCCAAAAGTTATGACATTGTGTAAAATAGCTAGCCTCTCCCGTATCCTTTTTCTCATTTCTTTTTGCATATACATCCTGTCTTCCCCAAAATCTGGAATAAAACATAACTGCCATTTTTTCTGTAATTTCAGCAGGTTCCTGAATTCTTGCGCCTTGATTCGGATCATGTTCACACAACTCTTCTGATGAACGCAAACGCATCAATTCCTGTCTATAAGAAATTCCAGAATTATCCAATATATTCTTTAATATTTGATTTTCTAGTTGCAAGTCATTCAACTGTGTTTGTAAGCGACTTATGTTTTCAATTGGATCTCTCATAATCTTTTCCTTCAATATATTATTATATAGTCTCATAATACACCTAAAAAATGAGACTGAGTTGAGACTAATGTTATCATATTTTTCAAAAATGCTGATTTTACTGCATTTCTACTACTTTGCTCAGTCTCATGCAGTCTCAAATCTCGTGAGACTATGTGAGACTAACTTGAGACTTAATGAGACTACGTCAATTTTCACATTATAAAGTCCAGGTTGCAAACTCGTTTAAATCGTAAATGTCATCTAACGCGGCATCTAAAATATAAATGCCGCGTTAGAATTCCTTATTTTTCGCGATTTTCTCGCACATTGTCCTTCTAACGCGGCATTTAACGCGGCACCAACGAGTTAAATGCCGCGTTAAAAATCTACGCTAAAACATACTTAGCATATCTTCCACCATTTGCAAGCTTAAGAATACCTTCACCTTGCATTTTTTCAATTGTCCTTCTAGCTTGCTGATCACTAAAACCACATAACACTTGTACTGTAGATTTATTTATATTTCCATGCTTTTTAATATACTCTACTATCATAGATTTTGCTTTAATATATTGAACCGTCTTATCTCTTGTATATTCCACATCAGACTTAACTGCTTCATACACACGAGCAGTCAACATATAATCTTTTCCTGTAGCCTCTATCAATCCCCACTTTACAAGCTCCATCAAACATTTTCTTGCTTCATCTTCTGAAATCTGTGCTAATTCTTGTACCTTTGCAAGCTTTATTTTACTATTTTCCATTATGTAACGTAGAATCATTAACTCTGCCAAAGACATAAAAATCTGCTTTGTATCTTGCTCTTTTACAATAAACTTAACAAATTCTATATCCTCAGTAGCACTTGCTATAGTTAGCTGAACTGCATCATTAAATACTCGATATTTAGGAAATGGTTTACCCATAGAAATCATTTCTTTATAAATAATATCTACACCTTGCCCTGTCCTTTGTACATATTTCAATCTTTGTAGCGTCTCTGCAATGAGCTTATTTCTAGGCATTGATGGATGTGTAATAATATTCTTCTCTGTAATTCCTTCTAAAAATCCTCCTGGATTTTCAATAACTACTTTATCCGGATAGTGTTTAACATATACCGCTCCCATTTGCTGATAATCACGATGTGATAAAGCATTTAAAAGTGCTTCTTGAAATACCTTTTCCGAAAAATCTGCTATTTCTAATCTAAATAGTCCTATCTGCACATTCTGGATCTTATTATCATTTTGAATTTTCTCTGTCAGCCTATCAAGTATTGTAATAATAGGCTGTGTCATGTCCAATCTTGAACTATACTCTTCCAAATTTTCTTTATCATAATGCAAATATATCACTTCTGCTTGTGGCAATAGCCTATGAATAGAGTTATCCTTACCAACAAATAATAATCCTGCTATTGTAAGCTTAATCTGACCATTATCATTTACCGTCAATCCTAAATCACGTAAAAATGCCATATCATCCAATTCTGGCAACGTCGAACTAGTATCACGAAGTTTCAATTTTTCTTTAAGACTATAGACCACCATAAGGTTAATATCGTCAATTGAACTCTCTGCTACTATCTGACTTGAAAAATCAGGACTCTGCGATACCGAGTATATATGGCTCATCTCGTCTGGATAAAAAGGCTTAGAGTTCTTTCCTAATCGCTTTAAGCATCTTCCATCTGTTGTTGCGTAAATTTTTCCATCTGGCTCAACAGAAATAGCAACAACAGTCTTTCCTTCATATGATAATTCTTTTGCTTCCGTAAACATTGGGGGGCGAGTTTTATCATAAATAGTTTCACAGATATTTTGTAAATCATACTTTCCTGTACAACCAGTTACTTCACCATTGTCCTCTATTCCGATATAAACTGTTCCACCTTTACAATTTGCAAAAGCAATCAACTCATCAACCGCAAGATTTATAATTTCCTTCAAAGAAGAAGCTTTCACCCAGGACTTAAATTCTACTGTACTGGTTTCTCCATCTTCTATTACTTTCTTTAATATCTGTTCATCCACTCAATTGCACCTCCCCGAAATCTATATCTAAAATAATTATATATTATGTAACCTCAAATTTCTATACTGTTACTCCCAAAAACGTTTTATCATCAAATTCAACTAACATAAAAACTTTTGTCCCCAATGTACTAAGGCCATTACACCCTTCATTGAAAATTTCAGCCCATATAGGCTAAATTATTCATTCAGGCAACAATATTAAGAGAAGTGTTGCAAAATACTCTTCATACTTTGCATTGGTTGCGTTTTCATTATGTTAAATCTCTAAATAAAAAGGAATACAAAAATGGCAGGTAATCCTATGGACTACCCACCATAATATGTGCTATATATACAATATTAATTACTCGAACTCTATAATGAGTACTGTATTTAGTGATGTGTTTTTTCTTTTGGGACTATATGTTGTATAGTAATTCCTAATATTCTATAGACTATTTTAAGTTTTGGGGAATTTTGCAACCAAAATACAACCAACTACACTAACAACAATTCTCTCCAATTTTCCGGAAATCCCATTGTTTTAATATCTACCTTCTCATACTTATCTATCAAAATCTCTATATCTTGAACATAAAGATTCCAACGTGAATCATCCTTCAAAATATGCTTCATACAAAGTAATATACCAAACATTCTATTGTTTCCAATACCAGCTTCTAAATACTCCTTATACAAAAGTGGTGTCTTAGATAACTTCGCATTATATAATCGCCCATAGTGTGCACATATATTCCTTACATAGGATATACTCTCAAGCCAACTCTCCAAATACGTATAGCCAATACCAAATGTCTTTGCGACCGCTTTTTTATCAGGATTCTTCATATTTTTAAAGAATTTTGACAATGTTCCGAAACTAAATACTTCAACCAACGCATATATTGGTAATTGTCCGCCCTCATAATTTTCTCTAAAATTTCGTACAAACGGTGCCTTAGAATTACGACCTATTTCTTCCTCTATATCTCTTAAAAATATATTATGGTATTCTGTATCAGCAAAATTCTCACTATCAACATATCCTAACACACCATATGTTTGGGCAAAGTAATTGGATATTCTACATCTACAATTAATTTCTATCTTCTCTATTTGTGCAAATGTTATCTGTCTAAAATTAGCATTAAACAAATACAGTTCAACTATTTGTTCAAATGTAACATCTTCACTATAGTTACTGTTTTTTCCCTTGAATCCAAGGCTATATGCCTTAATAAGCCTGAAATATGAAATATCGTTCAATATCTTTTTGGCGTATTCTTCATCAGCAACTACCAAGCCAATTTCCTTCAGATTTTTGATTTGTTCCTCTATTGTCATAGGTGCCTGGTGCTTTTTTAATTCACCCATACATTTTCTCCTAAAAATTAAAAGACCCAACGTGGTCCGCATCGTTGAGAGGCGTGTTGGGTTCTGTTGGTATTATTATATGCGTTTTTTTGAATTTCGTCAATATTATGATTGCCAAATTCTTACAAATCATCCAGCGATAAAGCCCATCCAAAACCTAAATCACAAAAACCATAAGAGTCTAGCTCCAATGTAACAATTGTAATTCCAACTTCTGATATCTGTTTATCACATAATGGGGGATTAATTCATAAATATTTTACTTTCTACTACAACACTTCTTATACTTCTTTCCTGATCCGCACGGACATGGATCATTGGGATATATCTTCTTTTCTACGTTCACAACATTTCCACCCAATCCATTAGGATAGAATGAATTAGATATAATATCCGCATTTCCTTCTAAATCAATAGGTATCCCCATCTCTTTTAACTGTGGTGCCGCATCTCTTAACATCGCAGCCGCATGAGAGCTTCCCGGCACGATTGTTGGCATTCCACCGGCAAATTCTCTTCTTATCAGTTCATTGGGCTTATGACCTCTGTTTTCTTTCATTCTTGTATTGTTGTGGGCATCCATAAGCAATCCTACAAACTCATTCATTTGTTTTTCACTCTTAAACACAACCTCTGCATCTGACATTTTACTAATTACATCCGTTGGTGATTCCCCTTCATAGCTGTTTGCCCATACCTGCAAACACCACGAAACAGCCTGTTCATATGGTAAATCCATTTTTTTCATAAAAAATGTTTTCAATTTACCATACGCTAATGAACTTTCTTCATATCCAATTCTACATATTTCTTCAATCTGCTGTACAGATGGTATATAAAAAGCTTTATCCATTTGGCTATTTAACAAATATCCTACTTCATCATTCTCAAGTAACGGTATATGTATAAACAATCCTCTTGGAGAATAAATCGGATCATCCTTTGGCCAATCCTGCAAACCCAAGCCCTTCATCGGAAAAATACATGATTCCACAATATCTACAGGCATTTCCCATAGCATAGCAATCATTTCATCTATCGTATCCTTAACCTTTAATTTGTATGACTCATAGATAACTTCCACTGGCGCAATTCCATAATAGTTTATAAAGAACTTCACACATTTCATCATCCAGCCCTTTTTGTACTGCTCAGACTTAAAGGTATCATTATCAATCCGTTTAAAAACAGCAGACACTTCTTCAAACACACAGAATCTGTCTGATATTTCCTCAAAAGAACCCAGCCAGTACATATGCAACTGCATACTATCCATTACTTCACCTATAGAAATATCCTGCGGTGCATCACACGCTTTACGAAAAAGACTCATCTGCTCTTTTGTCAAACATACCAATCTGCTTCTAAGCATATCCTCTGCACAAAAACATTCAAGAATTCGTTCTATCAGTGCTGCTTTACGAAGTCCTGAACATTTTCTTAATTCAAAACTTCTTGCCTGATCCAACAGTTGTTCTTTTGTATATTCTTCCAAATGCTCTTTTAATAACATATAGCTTCCTCCAATGTTGTTTTATTCTTCAACCGTAATCCTATATTTTTCACACCACTCTCTTGCAATCTTCTCATAACAAACATCTCTATATTTGTACCACTCTTGTTCCATTTCCAAATCAAATAAACGATCCTTAAATCTACGAAAAGCTCCTTTGCCTCTGATTGCCTGTTCCAGAACATCTCGGATTCTTCCCGCTGGTAATTCATAAATAAAATATTCCATCATACGATACTCATTTATCTCATACTGTCCAGGTAATGGAATGAAATCTTCCACAAATCCCTCGCTTAGTTCTTCCATAAGTTTAGGATTATACTCGCCATTAACCATACCATCAAACACCATTAAAATTTCTTGCTTCTTTGTATCATAATAATATTCAATTTCCATTCCTGCACCCTGGAGTGCCTCCAATACTTCTTGTAATTTGACTTTCATTTTATCTGCCTTTCTTACATGCACTCAATTATTTGCTTATGCTCCTTCGCATGCAAATACATATGACGTGCCTGATCCGCCATATTTTTTCCAAGACAAACTCTATACGGCATTACAATCCCATCATGAATAATTACATCTTGAAAAGGAATAAGAGAAGTCTCCACAATCTGAGGCATTGGTAATGTTTCCAGCATTTCTCTCCAACTGGAATATATCCCTCGCACTTTATATACCCTTCCATCATCACAAGAAATCAAAATCGAACCGCTTTTTAAATGTCTCTCTACCACAAATTTTCCATGTACTACCTTTTTCCATCCGCTTACAATGGAAATATGCTGCTCACTCATATTCTGTGCATTTTTAGTAATATACTCATCAATAACTGAGGTACTCTCCCAAAGTTTTCCACTAATAATTTGAACTACATCCAATGGTAGCCCTTTAGGCGAATCCATTCCATAAAATTCCTTGCATAACTTATATTTTCGATTAACAAAATCCAATAATGGTATCCACAAATCATAAAATAATTTTGCCTGTTCTTCTGATAAAACCATAATCTCTCTTACCTTTTCATTTTCTTTATTTTCTTGAATTTTATCCTCTTCGTAGCTTTCATTCTATCATACTATAAATTGTAGTATACCTCTCTATTCATCTTCGCAATAACATGCGGACTTCTTAAAAACATTTTCTCACAACAAATTCCCTATCTCCCACCACACAATTTCCAATTAGATATTTAAAGAATTAATATAAGAATATATACTAAGAAATTTTTCTTTATTAATCCTTTTAACACCCTTATGCCATCTCAACTCATTTGTTGATAACATATCTTCCGAAAATATCTTTCCATACCTCTCTTTCATCATTGCAGGATATATAGTACAATTCACAACTTGCGCATTTATCTGATATATAGATATAATCTTAATATTACCTACACTAGAAATCTTGTCAAAAAATAATTCCTTTTGTCTTGCGGAATAATACACCCCTGAAGGAATAATTATTATATCTGGCTTTAGTACCTCAATATCTACTTTTATATATTCATGACATGACTCAAAAAAATCTATTCCCTTTGAATTTGCACAGTCCACATTCTTTTCCCCTTTTCCTTGCATCAAAGTGAACTTCCCATAATTTGCACAACATATACATTCCAAAAACTCTCTCGGTGACATTTCTCCATACACTGCTAGAAATTCTTCACCCATACATTTTTTAAGAATTTGATAGGCTGCAACAAGCAATCCCCCATCATTTATTGGTTGTATATGAACACTAGGAAAAAAATCTGCATCAGAAGAATTTGTAAATGCTTCCCGGCAACGATTCATCCCTCTTTCTTGAGTTAATTCTACAATTTGTTCACCATACCCCGACAGATTTTCCGCGCTCGCATACAATAAAACTTTACATCCAAGTTTCTGTCTTGTATAATTCTTACCTACAAAGGGAATTGCTGGTTTTACATATCTTCTTCCCTCTAGCGTTTCAGTCCACCACGCACCTTCTGGACGTACTCCTCTTGACTCAATTTCCTGATATTTACTTAACAGTGCCTGCTCCATGTTATATTCTTTTTTCATCTTTTTGATTCCTTACATCTTATATTTTCTCGCCATCTCTTCAATTGCTTCTCTAAGCCTTTCTCTCAACGAGGCTGGCGCTAACACCTCTACATATTGTCCATACTGCAACGCCCAGTAAAACATCGCATTTTCATTGCACTTAACTGTTATTTCTATTTCCTTTTCTACATCCGTTTTTTGAATTATAAAATCCTTTCCAAACCAGTCAACCAATTCGTTCATCATAGATATCGGCGCTCGCAACCTAACTCTCACACTCGTTCCACTAAACATATAAATATGCTCTGCCATATGTTTAGGTAAATTGTATCCTTGAGCAAATTCTATGACCTTGTCCTTTTCTTTCACTTTTTCGTCCACAACCTCAACATCAGTCATTTTATCAAGACGATAATGTGAAACATTGTCATATTTATCATAATTTCCAATCAGATAATAACGACCATTGTTAGCAACTATTTGATAAGGATTGACTATATATGGTTCTTCTCGTTTCCTATGTAGTTTAAAATCCATACCATACGAATTGTAAGTAAAGCTAATTTTCTTCTCTTCAGCAATTGCGTCATTTATTGCATCTAATGTATACCATAATTGCTTGTTATCTGCATGCTGCAAATCTGGCAAATTACAGATATGTATAACCTTCGCAGAAAAATATCTATTTCCAAAATTTTTTAATTTATCTATTAATTTTTTTCCTTGATTCTGAGTTAAGTTTTTTGAGAATAAAACACTATCAATTAACATGCGTAATTCGGAATCTTCAAACTCTCGGCTCTGCAAGTAATAGCCATTATCCATAGCAATGTCATACCCTAATTCCTTTAAACACAAAATATTATTTTTTACAGAACGTCTATCACATTCCATATCATAGTTTAATTTCAGAAGCCGAATAATTTCCTGCTGTGTCAGTTTATGATTTTCATCTGAATATTCCTTTAAGACATCCAAAATCAGCATATTTAGCATTTTCTTATTTCCTGTCGCGTACATTTTGCTCTCCGTTCTTAATAATTCATAGTTGTAAACCTACCACATATTTTCTATACTTCTCAACCATTTTGTGTCCATAAATAAAGTTTTCCCTCATCCCTATTCTCATTTTCATCACTCCAAGTCACTTGGAATGTTATCTCATTATCATCCCTGTCTAGTATGTCCAATATATCTTTTGCATCCCATAATGAGCAACCATCAAATAATAATACACATTTTTTTGCAATTTGACACAATTCTTGTATATGCTCAAATTCATCTATAAGTGGTTTATCCTTTAAATTATACATTAAATATTCACTGAAATTGCAAGTAATATCGCCATTACCCATATATTGAAATACATCCTTATAGTCTAACCCCATAATCCCTTTTTTCCCTAATAGTGTATAGAGCGCATCTATACAAGAAGATATCTGCCCCTCATTAGCTTTTATAGAAATGTTCTTAATCTTCTGACAATCTTCGTACCATATTTTTATTCTAGATTCCCCATCATACTGCACAATATAATAATATGACTTAATAAGTTGTGAACTTATCTCCTCCGTTTCTGATACAACACAATACATATTTTCAATTACTCTATTATTCATAAATTCTAATCATCCTTTCGAAAAATAAGATAAGCTTCTAAATCGTCTGACTCCTAACCTGTCGCTTCATGTATTATATCACATATGCCTTCTCCTCTTCGAAAATCCAGCTCATTTTATCAGTAATCTCATCTAATACACATTCAGCAAAGGCATGTGTAAAGAATATCAGAAAATTATATTCATCAACATTCCATTCCCCTGGCATTAGTCCATCCTCTTGAAAAATTGGTACCTTATTAATATCATTATCATAAGTTTTTTCCAATAATAAATACATCTTCCTATTCTGTCAAGCCAGAAAATATTGTTTTTTCAAGGCTTTGACGTATTTTTATTTTCCTCAAAACAGAGCTATTAGTGATGATATTCGTAGTATCTAGTACCGAATAGTTGACTTTTGGGTATAGTTTTA
>JAXJRB010000110.1:0-18621 GCA_036310845.1 Lachnospiraceae bacterium
CTGCTCTCTAGAGTCCTTGTACTTGTGTACAGCTCTTAAAATTGTTACAACTTCCTTCTTTGTAGGAAGAGGTACTGGTCCACTTACCTGTGATCCATTCTTCTTAACTGTTTCGATGATTTTTTTGGCAGATGCATCAACCAATTTGTGGTCATATGCTTTTAATGTGATTCTCATAACCTGATTTGCCATAAAAAAAGTCGCCTCCTTTTCGCACTTTTGTTTTTAAGTACGACAAGCGGTGACTGTACACTCTCCCGTGTGTGTCATGCATTTTACACCCAAACATATAGCCATGTTTCTTTCGATGTTGCATTACTTTACACGTCGTTTCTACTTCTGTAATATCAGTAGACTTTCTTGCTTTGTACAGTGACTTGTCGCCAGTTTCCTAACTTGACATTCGCTCCACGGAAAACCTACCTTACAGTAGCAACCTCTCGTTTCAACGCTATCATGTCACAGCAATTGATAGTATAGCGTAGGCTTATGTGATTTGCAAGTGTTTTTCAAAAAAATTTGTTGTTTTTTTTTGAATACAATAAATCCCACCAATCACAACGATTGATGGGACTTTTTATTAAAGATAATATATCATATGCCTATACTTATAATCAGAATAAATTAATAAACCCATCCTAAATCATCGGAATCGTCATCAGGTGAATCTAGAACAAAACCACCATATCCTGTTACAGCATCAGTTGTTTCTTGTGTGGTATCATTTGTGATAGGTGAAACACTTGTATCTTCTACAACCTTTCGTATGGTAACAATGAATTCACCTTTTATATTAAGGATTTCTCGTATGGTATCTTCATTTTTTACAAGGTAATAGCTAATACCTTCTTTATTGGTTACTTCGTATCTTGTCTCGCCACCTTTTTCAACACGCTGGCTGGCATCTATTTTACCAAAGCTGATTTTATCAAGAAAATCTGCACTTGCATATGCATCTTCCTGATTGATACCAAATGACATGATAATTTCGGTATTATAAGTTACATCGTCAATTTCTTCTTCAACTGATTCTGTTTTAGCAACTTCTGTTTCAACAATCGTTACTGTTTCTTCTTCCGTAGTAGTTTCTACAACTGCAGAAGTCTCTTCAACAACAACAGAATCTGTATATGTAACTTCCACATCCACATTTTTATCTGCACATCCTATTAACGAACCTATTACTGTAATGCCTATTACGAATAACTTAATCTTTTTCAATGGTGTTCCTCCTTAAGACTAACGTTGCACCTTTACTCTGCATCATCCACATTATTTTCATATTCGTAATCGCTTACCACAGCTGTTACAAGTTTATTGAACATAGTATCAACACTTTCATAACCTGGGTAAGTCAAGGTAACTTTTTCATTCCATGCCTCTCCCCATTTGAATTCATGATTGAATCCATTCCATTCAGAAGCAGTATCATAACTTGACAAATCAACTGAGCATGAACCATCTGATAGTTTCATTATATCAGTAAATTTGACATAATAATAGAAAGAAACGTTTTCACTATGCACATCATTTTCAAATGTTGTATCAATCTTATAGATTAGATATATATAATTATCATAAGATCCACTATTAAACTTAGGTTTCAAGAAATAGTTTCCTATATATGCTACATTTGTAGCAGTTACTCGTTCATCCCATCTAGCAGCTTTTGCATAAAAGCTATCTTCTGCCTGCTTTTTCATTTTTTCAAGAATATCATCTGAAATCTCTGAAGCACTTTGTACATAGCAATCTAATCCTTCAACTGTGTATGTCTTTTCTGTCTCTGATAAAATCGCTCCATAATTTTCAACATAATAAGAAGCATCTCCTGCATTTTGTACGCGAACTGTAACTTCATCCCCATTCTTCAATCCTGAATTAGGTGTTATTTCAAAATAAATATTCTTGATAATCGGCTCATTAGAATTCTTTTCAACTTGCACACTTCCATTTGGAGCAATACCAGTATAAACAATATTGATTGACTCAAATGGGTTAACCAGTTTTGCTTTTTCTAAGCCTTCCACCTTTACTTCTATATCTTTGTATTTCAATTTAACATTGAAATTTTCTTTTGCAAGTTCATCGTTACAATCCCATTTATATGTAACAGTATCACCATTTGATAACCCACTTGCCTCTTTTACTTTTCCATCTACACAACTATATAAAAGAATCTCACAATCCATATCATCAGATAAGTAATCATACAGTTCTTCTAATTCGCTATCCATTTTTTTCTTATTGATCTTGACTTTATCTTCGTAGTCATCACAAAAAGCCTCTTTATCAAATTCATAGGTAGCTTTTCCCAGTGTATCATAACCCGAAAATTCAATCGTAACATAATCATTCAGGTTAATAGTAGTCTTCTTTGTAACCACTAATACTACAACAAGCAATGCAACAAGAATAACAGCTCCTGCAATCAGCACTCCCTTTAAATTCTTCGTATTCTTATTTTTGACATCAATCCCTGAAACTTTGTTCGTCTCTTTCTGATTTTCTTGCTCTATTGCGAAACCACACTGCACACAATGTGTAGCATTATCAACCAACTGCGCACCACAATTTCTACAAAACATTTTTTATCCTCCCTAATTCTTATAACGAATCAATAAAATTATCAATCTTTTGCACTTTAACATCCTGCAACTTGATTGCTTTTATCATCAACAATAAGAACAATGCAGTCTCTACTATATTAATTACACTTACAATAAATGTTACAATAGAAGAAATCACACCATAAGGAAGATATCCATTAAAAATAGCAAGAAAATTGGAAAGACATCCAAAAGCCTGAGGAACAAGATTAATTGCCATTGCTGCAACTGAAAATACAATTGATAACGCAACCGCTTTGTAGCATACTCTTCTTAACCAATCATTCTGTTCAAATAGTAAAATATACCCTACCAATAAAAACAGAGCTAAATAGCCCCCCGCCAATGCAGTAAAATAAACTACCGCGCTTAACATACCAATTGTTATACCTAATTTTGTCTTTTGCATTATTCTGCTCTCCTTTAAAATAATTTTTCCAACACAGAACACATACTGTCTCTGTGTCTTCATATTTTACATACTGTTGTAATATACCTCAAGAGCTCCACTTATGTCAACAAAATATTCTATGCAAAATCCTTTTCTATCATTTACACAAATGATATAATCATATATTATAAGGAAGAAACAAATACAGATTGGAGTTTATTATGTGGATAGCTAATAATTGGAAAGATTATGAAGTCATAGACACCTCCTCCGGTGAAAAACTGGAACGTTGGGGTGATTATATCTTAGTAAGACCAGACCCTCAAGTCATTTGGAATACGCCTAAAAAACAAAATGGCTGGAAAAAGAAAAATGGACATTATCATAGAAGTGCAAAAGGTGGCGGTGAATGGCAATTCTTCAACCTGCCTGAAGAATGGAGTATTCAATACAGAGAGCTCACATTCAATCTGAAGCCTTTTAGCTTTAAGCATACAGGCCTCTTCCCTGAACAGGCTGTCAACTGGGATTGGTTCTCAGAGTTGATTCGTAATGCAGGTAGACCGATTAAAGTTTTAAATCTTTTTGCCTACACCGGTGGTGCAACTCTTAGTGCTGCAGCTGCAGGAGCACAGGTTACTCATGTGGACGCTTCCAAAGGCATGGTTGCTTGGGCAAAGGAAAATGCTGTTTCCTCTGGTCTTAAAGACGCTCCTATACGTTGGCTGGTAGATGACTGCGTAAAGTTTGTAGAACGTGAAATCCGCCGTGGCAACAAATATGATGCAATTATCATGGATCCTCCTTCCTACGGACGCGGTCCAAAGGGTGAAATTTGGAAAATCGAAGAATCCATTTTCCCATTTATAGAATTAACTACACAAATTCTATCAGACAAGCCTTTATTCTTTTTGGTCAACTCTTACACAACCGGCTTACAGCCTGCTGTCTTAACTTATATGATAGAAACCGCTATTTGTTCTCGCTTTGATGGTCATGTAGAAGCTTCCGAAATCGGTCTTCCCGTATCTTCAAACGGTCTAGTACTTCCTTGTGGTGCAAGTGGGCGCTGGATTGGCAGTAAGTAGAATTAATAGGCATATAAAAAGCAGATATCAATTTAATGATATCTGCTTTTTATATTACATATACGACATTTCAGCGTATTAATATGCTCCCAATGAAGCCAACATCGCTACTATTGATGCACCAAAAACAACGCTTAAAACAACTGAAATCAACGCCCATACAAGAGATGCCTTGAAAAAGTTTGACTTACTCTTCTTGCCATTTCCAAATGCAAACACAAACATCATAACAATATTCACACAAGGAATCATCATAAGCAACATAGTAAGCATCCAGTCACCAAAGCTTACTGGCTCTTCCATATTATCATTCTGATACATTTGCTGATATGGCTGCTGTATCTGTACGTTCTGTGGCTCCTGATTAAATGTATTGTTGTTATCCATAACTTGTATCCTCCCTCACAAATTTATTTTATTTATTCATAACTCTTCAATACTTTCATAGTTACGACAGTATAAATAATCACCATATGTCTATAATATCACAATTATTCCTTATTTTGCAACAATTCCTTCAAAAATGTGCCATATTTTGCCAAGATATTGTTTTTATAATAAGTCATCGGCGGATAACTTGGAAATTGCGTTAGCATTCTATACAAATAGATTACCATTGTTATGCTTACTATAATTCCTAACAATACTTTAATCCACTTACTATTTTTCCCATATGCATAACGATCAATTACAAATAGAAATATCCATACAATCCAAAACGGTGCTGCTGGATTCAAATTCATCCCTCTCTCAAACTGCCCTGTCAAAAAGCAAAACACTGCTCTTGTCATACCACAACCAGCACATGGAAATCCAGTTATTATTAAAAAAGGGCAAAACGCATGAAAAACTGTTCTCACTACAATATTGAAACCGATAAAAAGGAGAATTGCTATACAATAGGTTCTTATATCTTGAACAACCCGTTTCAAAATACTCTTTATTTTCATACTACTCTTCATCCTGTTTAGCCTTCCCCTTATTGGTTCTTGTATAAACTTCTATAATTTGAGCATACACACCTTTTACGCAATCACATTCGACTCCTATCATCTGTTTCTCTCATACCTTTCTCTTCTTTATTTTAGAATCCAGAAAGGTTGATTACTGTATAAACAATAACCAACCTTCCCTATCGTAGCATTTTTTCTTTTTTTCTACAATACTCGTAGTTATACAGTACCTTCATATAGTCAGTACTTGACCAGTACCAACAATTCTATAAATCTTCTACAATCAAAGCCTTAATGGTATCGTTTGATTCTCGATTCCAATTTAAAAGATAAATCGTATAATTTCGATTTCTTTGGAAATTCACTGCTGCTGTCAGCAATACATTTCCACCAAATCCTGGAAATCTTGCTGTCATATTTCTGCTCACAGTATACACATAAAGCCCCGGCCATGCTGATTCAAAATCTGCCACAGCCTGATATCTCAGGTTCGGAAAAGTCAGATACTGATTACCAAGGGTAACTGTTAATGAACCACTATTATAGGCAAGGTTCGCAGCCCTGACACAAGCCATATTATTTCCTCTGTCACATCCGTTATCACTGATTACCTGAATATCAAGACCACTTTCTGTATTGATAATGGCAATTGTAACGTATTCATCATCTCTGAATTCAACTTGTTTTTGTACAAATATGTATCCATTTTCCCCCATAATTGTCACAACCTGTATTCCTCTTCCTATTTGCTCATAGGCAGTGACTTCTGAAAAATTAAGTGACTTTGAAAACATATTATCATTCAGGAATACAACAAAAGGATTATATCCAGATGCCGCATTTAAAAAACGAGCAAATCCTGCTCTTGGATTTGTAGGACTGCAAAATCTGCATGGTTCATTTGGTCTTGGATACGTTGAAATAATTGTCCCGATAATATTAGGCAATATGGTACCTCCCATATTGCCCATATTACTACCTTGTGGTCTTCCCATTCCCGGATAAGCCGCTCCGCCTTCTCCCGGATTTGGTAATGGCACTACCGGTGTTGCACTATTATCCTGCATTGTGTCATTCATCATTCCGGGATAAGCTGCTCCACCTTCTCCTGGATTTGGTAATGGTATCGATGGATTTCCATCGTTAGTGTTTCTTGAATCCATATTTACATCTCTTCTCATATTATATTCTTATCTTACTATATTCCTATGGAAGAGTTTTGGTTACTCTATAAGTTTTTCGCTTTTTCTTTCAAGGAATAAAAACGTCTGTCTATTTCCTTTTGCAAATCTTCAACAACCGACTTATATTTATCCTTAGCTAAATGTTTTGTTCTTCCCATCATGGTAAGCCATTCCAACACTGGGATTTTTTTACCGTTCTTTTCAGGATCATAGCTAATCCTTGTTTTACCCTGTTCCACCTCATACAGTGGAAAATAGCAACAGTCTACTGCTGCCGCAATCACCTTGCGTTCTGTATCCGGTCTGTCATTCCAATTGAGCGGACATGCCGATAAAGCCTTCATATATGCTACACCCGAATGTTTTGCATATTCTGCTGCCTTAGCTGCCTTCTTGATAAAATCCGTCGGATTTGATTCTGCCACCGTTGCCACATAAGGAATATTGGTTGCTGCCATAATCTGTGGCATATCCTTATGGAAAAACGTCTTACCAAACTGGGCACTACCCACATGTGATGTCGAACTCCTTGCTCCAATCGGTGTAGAATAGGACAATTGATATCCCGTATTCATATATCCGCCATTATCATATTCAAAAATCAATAATCGATGTCCTCTGAGTGCTGTTCCAAGTGCTGAACCCATTCCGATATCCATCCCGCCATCACCGCTTACCATAACAAACACAATGTCTCCTTGAGGAAGCTCTCCACGTTGCTGCTTTTTATAACAAATTTCCGCCAAACCACTCAATGTAGCTGCACCATTTTGAAACAGATTATGCAAGTACGGCACTTTAAAGCTTGTTCTTGGATAACCAGTCGTTACAATCATTCCGCATCCTGTTTGAAACAGAAATACAATAGGGTCTTCGATTCCTCTCATCAACAAATTCAGATTCACCGGAATACCACATCCCGGGCACGCTCCATGTCCTGGTGCCAGACGTTTTGGAATTTGCACAGTAGCATTTAAATTCACTCCCTGCACTTTTACTTCCTGTTCTTCTGTAACCGTTTGCAAAATACCTAATTTGGTCTTTTCTCTTGTAATCGGCTCAAAAAACTCTGTTTTTTTCTTTTCTTCTTGTTTTCCTGCTGTAACACCATAGTAAGCAAAATCGGGCGTTTCTTCATTCTCTAGCATCGAAAACATGGTAATGGCATCCTCTACAAAGAAATCCTTTCCCCCCAATCCATATACAAGGCTCTTAATCATGGCTCTGCCATGATATTTTTGCATTGCAGCACGAACCTCCAGAGAAAGATTACCTCCTCCTGCTCCATAACTATCCTGTCTGTCTGCCACCAGAATTCTTTCTGCGTGACTGCATAGTTTACATAATACTTCTGCCGGAAATGGTCTTAACATGTGTAATGTCACAATACCAACTTTTTTTCCATTTTCGCGAAGCTTATCTACCGCTTCCATTGCTGTATCAAAAGAAGAACCAAGCAAAACAATAATATCTGTTGCATCTTCACAACAATATCCCTCACATGCTTCATACATTCTTTCAGACACTTTCCCATATTCATTAAAGAGCTTTGGAAGTTCCTCTCTCACGTCTTCCATAGCCAAATGAAGCTGATAACGGTTATTAATCAAGTCTGGTTCATTCATATAGGATCCAACTGTAATTGGATGTTCTAAGTCAAGAAACGGATACTCCTCTGTCTTTTGTCCTATGAAATTACGTACCACCTCATCATCCTCGAAACGCATACAACGTCTTTTCTGATGACTGGTAAAAAAACCATCAAAGGCAACGACTACCGGAAGCCGCACACATTCTGCCAAACGTAATGCAACAATATTGAAGTCATATACCTCTTGTACGGAATGGGCAAAAAGAATTGGCCATCCGGCATTTAAAATATACATCAAATCACTATGATCACCCTTGATTGATAATGGACCTGAAACCGTTCTGCACACGACATTCATAACCATTGGATATCTGGTTCCGGATTGAACCGGCAACTGCTCTATTGCATAAAGCAATCCGTTTGCGCTAGTTGCATTAAAAACTCTTCCCCCACCAACAGAAGCACCATAGCAAATTCCTGCTGCACTATGCTCTCCTTCTGCCGGAATCATAATCAAATCCGTTTCTCCCTTTGCTCGCATAACATCCAGATTCTCCGCAATCTGCGTGGATGGTGTAATCGGATAATACCCCATCACATCGTAACCAATCTGTTTCACGGCAATTGCCGCCATCTCATTGCCGGAAGCATATTCCAAAACTTGCTTTTCCATTATACCTCTCCTCCTTCCATTCTCTTCTCAGTCAGATAAGATTCTGAGGTGATATAACCATCTGCCCCACACTTTTCGTAATAATCCGGATTTCTTAGCAAATCCTTATTGGGCATAAAATGCTCTTTTTGTTCACATTCTGCCTCTATGCCTCTTACAAGAGCCCCTGTTGGACACACATCCACACATCGCAAGCATCCTTTACAATGATAATAATCCAATCCCTTATTAACCATCATCTCTCTATCCTTATAGATTCCTTTTTCAAACTGAAATACCATATCCGGACAAGTAGAATCACAAAGTGCACAATTAATACACTTTTCCGGTCTAAAAATCGGAATATATCCTTGTCTTGAAGCGGATAAATCCGAAATAACGCTGCTTCCAATATGTGGGTTAATCCCCCCTATTGGTGCTGTTTCATATCCCCACTGTGGTTCCTGTGTTTTTCCCATATTCACTACTTCATCCCCTGAAATTTTCTCTAATTTCAGCTTCTGAATTTCCTGATATCCTCGTTGAATCCCATTCAAATTTGCTTCAAGACTATCTGGATATTTCTTCCCCAGTGTATCCTGGCAAATTTGCTGTACAGCACCTAAATTCCCAAAACCACATGCTGCCACAATTGCTCCCAGCATAACTACATTTACTCTTGCGTGCGCTTCCATAGCAATTCTCTGTGCCGGAATTGTACAAATCTCCGCTACCTGTACACATCCTTGAGAATCCGAAAAATAATTATCCACAATTTCCTTTGGTTTCTTTTCTGTATTCAATACAACCGTTGTATCCTTGGAACACCCTTGAAGCAATGATTTATCCTGCAACAATGCTTCATGAAAAATGCATAACAAATGTGGTTCTACAATTGGAGAGTGTACTCTGATTTCTTTTTCTGCATCACAATAACGAATATACCCCTTTACAGGCGTTCCTGTTTTTTCAGAACCATAGCTGGAAAAACTTGCACTATTTAAACCAAGATAACGAATCCCTAGTTCACCCAGCATCTTTCCACATAGATTTGCACCTAAGCCACCTATGCTCTCTAGTCGCATTTCATAATAGCCGCTCTGGTTCGTTTTAGGCAATATAACCGACTTCATATTTCTTTAATCCGCCTTTCTACTATCACTTTTATCACTTCTATTAAAAGTATAGGACAGACTTTCCATTTTTATACACAAAAACAGCCCCCTTATTTTCATAAAGGGACTGTCACCTTTGAACTTTATATGTTTACTTCCTGCACACAAACATCCCGGTTGACTTATGAATATAGATTGCTCCCTCTTTTTCCAGCTTGTCCTGTATCATGCTGCGAAACTCTTCGCCTCGCTGTGAAAGAATATAAGGTGCTTTTCCCGGATAAGAATAAACATAATCATAGATACTTTCTACATTATCAACGATAAGGTCATTCTCCTGATCAAACCTCTCTACTTTGGTAAAAAATTTGTGAAGCTGTGGCTTTGCATTTTCTAGTTGAAAGCCTACTGTAAAATTGACCGATGGCATTTCAATTCTACTGTCAAAGGCCGCCACCAAATCATGCAATTCACGCATGTGCATGCTTCCTACTGTAGAGCAGAAAAAGCTTCCCTTAGACTTTAGTGCATTTGCTATTTCCTGCAAGCATGCTTCTCGATTTTTCACGTGATATAGCATATGATTTGCAATCACATAATCATATGTATTCTCTTCTAATGTTAATTCATTGGCATCCATCACATAATATTCTATCGTAATATTACGCTCCTTTAACAATCCCATATATGGTGCAAGATTTGTCTTTGTCTCTTCCAGCATTCCCTCGGAACGGTCTGTCAGAATGATGTGCAATCGTTCTGGTAATCTATGTATATTTCTTAGCCATAACAAACCGGTTCCACAACCTAACTCCAACACCTTCGCACCATCTTTTAAATCCATTCTATCAAATACCCAGTCCATCCAGTCCTGGCTACTTGTGCTATAATCATGGATTCGAATACGTTTTTCCAGATTTACGGAATTCTTATACTGTTCCTGAATCTTTTCTTCATCTGTCAGCAAGTTCAACAGATGAATCAGATAGCTCCATCTGTCTTCCTCTTCACTCTTTTCCATAATTTCAATTGTTGCAATCATTTGCTCAAGCTGTGCTTTTTTCTCTTGTAATAGTTGCTTCTGCTCTGCAAGCTGTTCGTTCATATCTCTCTTGGTCGCAATATCATCCTGTATCATGCTCTCTATCTGTTGTAAAGAAAAGCCAAGGTATTTTAACATCAAAATTCTCTGCAGAATCACAAGCGACTCCTGATTATAATAACGATATCCCGCCTCCGAGTAAGACACTGGTTTTAGTAACCCTTTTGCATCATAATATCGAATCGTTCGCAAAGAAACACCTGCAATTTTTGCAATCTCTCCGGCTGTATATAACGTTTCTCCCATATTAATGTCCTCCTTGAGTATGTTCCAGATATCTGTTAGCTCTATCATAATGGGTTACGTTAGGTAACGGTCAAGTATTTTTTGGATCCTTTTCTATAATTCACGATGCATATGATAAATCGCTGCATAACTACCATCTCTGTATCGAAATCCCTTTTCTTCCTTACCAAATACCTGAAAACCATATCTTTCATACATTCGAATGGCACTTGCATTCCCCTCAATTACTTCTAAATTCATCATTTCATAACCTGCTTCTTTTGCTATCATAAGCATTCGGTTTAAAATGATTGTTCCAATCCCCATCCCCCAATATGCTTTTTTTATTGATACCCCAAAATTCGCCTTATGCTTTAATCTGTCATACGGTCCAACAGGGTAAATACCTGAATTTCCAACTAGTTTGTCATCTATTTCAGCAATCAGCATCAGCTCATCGAAACTATTTTCTTTCCTTTCAAGTGTCCTTGCTTCCTCTTCTACTGTTATTGTCATTTCATCCGGATAGCGCGATAAATAATTTGTTTCTCCTGCAACCACAATTCTATGCTCCTTAATCGCTTTCGCATCTGCCGATGTTGCATGTCGAAGTATACATTCTTTTCCATTTTCTAACATAATTTTCTCATAGTACTTCACACGAACCATCTCACTTTCTCTTACTTTTTCGTAATAACATATCATTTTGAGAAAATTATGTCAACCATTGTTATTTATTCCATCGGCTGAGCCGGATTATCAATAACCTTCTTATTCTTATCATAGCGAGAACCATGACAAGGACAATCCCAAACTCTCCTCTTCTTCATTCCATGTTAAATGACACCCCATATGACTACAACGTTCCTCCTTTCCACCAAGCAGCCCCTTGGCAAGTCCTGATATACTCTCTGCAATATCTATACAAAAATCCTTTACTCCTGCCCGGATTAGCAAACGCTGTGGTTTAAATACTTCTTCATATGGACTTGGCACTTCGCATATCATATTGCTTATCTGCATCGCCGAAATCATCGATGCTGTCTTAGAAAATAAAAACCCGGCACATTAATAAAAGGATAATGTGTGGCGAAAACAATATTTTTCGCTTCTATCGTTCCTCGATTCGTTGCAACAATATGTCCATGCACAAAAACAGCATTTGTGTTTTCATAAATTGTCATCTTTTCTGCAATTGCTTTAATGAATGCCATCGGTTCAAACTGCGCTTGTCTTTCAAAACAAACTGCACCTGTTACTCCAAAAGGTAGCTCTTTGATGTGATAGCACAAACCATGCTGACTTGTAATTTTTGCTGTTGTATTCTTCGTCTGTCCATCAGCGACTTTATCTGCCTCTATAACGATGACTTCTTTACCTTGTTTTTGCAAAAAATATGCTGTCAAAATACCTGCCATGCCTGCACCAATGACAACATTCTCAACCTGAACATTTCCTTTTAATTCCTTTTGTTTTGGTAGGTCTGTTGTTTTACTCCAGATAGATTGCATCTCCATTGCCTCCTGCACTGTGCTTTTCATAACTACGAAAGTACTGAATAGTAACCTATTTTTAGTATAGGCAAAATGATTTTTTTCATACACTTACTTTAATCTTTCATATTTGCTATACTAAAAATATAAAACCACAACCAAGGAGATTGCTAGCCATGAATTTTGAACCTATCTATAGTGACTGTTTTCCATTTTGGAATACTCTTTCCGATAACGACAAAGACTTTCTGTGTACTCATTCCTCTGAAGTCTATTTTGATAAGGAGCAGGCTGTTCATAACAACACCGAATGTACCGGATTATATATTGTAAAAAGCGGAAGGCTACGTTTATATATGCTCTCCGAAGACGGTAAAGAGATTACTCTTTACAGACTCGCACCGGGAGAAGTTTGCATGCTTTCTGCTTCCTGTGTTCTACAAAGTATTACCTTTGACGTATATATTGATGCTGAAATTCCAAGTGAATGTTATATGATAAACGCTGCTGCTTTCCACACCATCAGTGAAAAGATCCCAGCTGTAAAAATTTTTGCACTTGAAACAGCGGTTTCTCGTTTTTCCGATGTTATGTGGATTTTGCAGCAAATTGTTTTTATGAGTATGGACAAAAGGCTTGCCATATTCTTATATGATGAAATTCTATCAAACGGCACAGATACCATAACCATGACTCACGACCAGATTGCACGCCATCTTGGAACAGCCCGTGAAGTAATCACACGTATGTTAAAGCACTTTGCCGCTGACGGTATTTTAAATGTAACCAGAAAAGGAATACATATCATTGATAGAACTAAATTAAAACAAATTACACATTAAGCATAGCTAAAACTTCTTGCTTTGCTCTATAGCCAACAGCCCTTGCCTGCTCTTTTCCATCCTTCATAACAATCAAGGTTGGTACACTCATGACTCTATGCTGTATTGCCAGCTCTGTACTTTCATCAATATCTACTTTACCAACCTTAATATCTGTTCTTTCTTCTGCAATCTCATCTACAATCGGTGATAACATTTTGCATGGACCGCACCACTCTGCATAAAAATCAACCAATACAATTCCTGATTGATTCTGTACCTCTTGTTCAAAATTTTGCTGATTTAACTTCATAATTTCCATTTCTTTTTTCTCCTTTTTTATCTTACTTTATTTTTTCCTAAGACTTTGTTTTAAATACATCTTACACTTAACTACTTATTTTTTATTTTACATATCGCTTGTGTCATGGTTCCCATAGGACAATATACACACCATGAACGCGGTTTAAACAATACCATTGTAACAGTTCCTAATATGGTAGAAGTAAGCATTATACTATAAAAACCAAAAGCAAACTGAGCGACACCGGGAGATAAAAATGTACCATGATATGCCCATTGCCAAGGAACCTTAAATGTCCATAATATTGTAACCACTTGCTTTAAATCCTGTACCCCTACAAATACTAAATATGTATTCCAAAGCATTACCCCAAACATGATAAGGAAAAACACCAAAAATCCATATCGAAAATATGAGGTTCGCATCCATTTTGGCATATCCTTTTTCCGAGATAATCCAAACCTGCCTCCAAGCATGGAAAACAGTTGTCCTCTTCCGCAATACTTATTGCAATATGCTTTATTTCCTTTTATTATAGCAATTACAAGTGGTGTAATAAAACATATTAGTCCAAGCCATGCAAACAAAATATTAAAAAATCCCAATACCAGATACACTGTTGAAAAAATCCACAGGTAGTCATACCATTTCTTTTTATTCATCTGCAACCACCTCCAACGAAATAACACTTGCCGGACACTTTCGAGCACACATTCCACATCCAACACATTTCTCTGTGTCTATTACTGCGCATACTCCATTTGGAATGCTGATAGCTCCCAGCCTACACGCTTTCATACAACACCCACAAGCGACACAAAGCTTTTTATCAACAATTGCTCTCTTCTTCATTTGTAACTCCTCTCTTTTCTGATTCCTTATTGCTCCTTGCATTATTAATATAACAGTCTTTTTCTTCTGTTACAGTGACTAAAGTCACTTTAATCTTTTATCAATACTTTCAAACACTTTCCAGACGCACAAAAAGGAGCAAAATAAATTGCTCCTCTTTATCACATATCAATATAAAATTCTCATGTTAACTTTTTGAATGCAAGATATCCATTTACTACACAAATGCTACTACAAACAATTGCCAAGGTAGCTACCACACCAAATATACTTATCATTTCTATCGCAGAGCTTTGCATAATCAGAAAAATAGGAGTACACGCAACAAGCACATAGCCAATCCCGCCAAACCATATTCGAATCAAAACCGGAAGCCCCCAACAAGCAGCTGTAAAAACCACAGAATGAAAGTTGTTTCTACAATGCGCAGATATACATACTGTCATCGCATAAAGAGATAACAATCCCAGCAATCCCGTTACCATTACCAATATTGCAACACTGCTTATGGACATTTTCAGCCATACATACTGCCCTGTTACCAAATAGTAGGAACATTCTAATCCATCAAGACCAAATACAAGATAGCTTAACCCTATCGTAAGTAGTGTCATTATCACATAAAGACTGATAACCATGGTAAAAGCAGCAAACAGCTTTGCCACAATATCTTCTTTTTTTCCCTTTTGTGTTGTAAAGAGAAGGGGCAATACCTTCAACTGACTTTCCTCCGCAAAAAGTCCTGATACACCGATTATGATTATAATGCTTACCAATACCATTCCCATTTGAAACGTATCTAATAAAACGTTCCAACCTTTTGTATAATAAAAATAAATATGCTCTTCCTGTTTTCCGATATCTGTCTCTGCTATCGGATAAAGCCTTGTAGGAACCTTATATTCTCCCTCTTCCCAACCATACATATATCCATCTGTAAAGTAGTCTGTAACAAAGGTTGAAATATAATTTGCATCACGAAAACTGGGATAATTCCTTATTACCAGACTTGGAAAACCATACTTTTCAACCATTTTCTCCAATTTTTCATCGGTAAGCTCACCCTTAAATTCTTCTGTTATCAGCCGATTTATCTTCACAGCTTTGTACCCTTGATAATACACTCCATCTACGGTTGCTATCTCCTCTCCTACCCCTACAAACCAGAAAAAAATAAACCATATCGCCAATGTAACTATACAGGCTTTTATAAATGCTCTATTATGATAAATCTTATAGAGCTCCATCTTATATAACCGCATACCACATTACTCCTTTTGTGCATAATATAAATAAACATCCTCAAGTGTCACTTCCCCGCGGATTGCCGTATCCGTCGGTGCTTCCTTGGATACGATACGCAGCTCCGTTTTCTCTTCGTGCGGTCGCAGATTACTTACTGTATAGTTCGCTTGGAGCCCTTCTACTTCCTTTTCTTCTACCACACAATTCCAAACAGCAACCTCTTTATCATTTACCAATTCCTTGTGTATTCCATTTCGGATAATCTGTCCAGCTTTCATTATCAGAATTTCATCAGCAATGTATTCAATATCCGAAACAATATGTGTCGATAATATTACAATACGATTCTTTCCTAAGGAGCTAATAATATTACGAAAATGTACTCTCTCTTTTGGGTCAAGCCCTGCAGTTGGCTCATCTAATATCAGAATTTCCGGCTCATTAAGCAAAGCCTGTGCAATCCCTACACGTCTTAGCATTCCACCTGAAAAGGTCTTTAGCTTCTTCTTTCTCTCCTTTGTCAGACCTACCATTTCTAATAATTCTTTGATTTTGCTATCTGCTTCCTTCTTGGGAACAGCCTTTAACGCTGCTATGTATTGCAAAAAACGTTCTGCACTAAATTCCGGATAATAGCCGAAATCCTGCGGCAGATATCCCAAAAGTCTGCGATATTCACTTCCCATTTTTTCAATCTCTATATCATCACACAACACCTTGCCTTGCGTTGGCTGTAACACGCCGCACAGCATACGCATTAAGGTGGTTTTCCCTGCACCATTTTCTCCCAGAAGTCCGTATACACCTTGATGAAATGTATAGTTTAGGTTCTCGACTGCTGTCTTACCCTTATATTTTTTTTCGATATCCATAAGTCTTAATTCATGCATAGTATTTCTCCCTTATCTATATAACGAAATAGTAGCGCAAGCTGTATCCCAAACAGAAATATTCCTACGAGCAAAAAGATTCCCCACAAAAATAAAACTGTTGAATCACAAATCCAAGGAATTGACACAAGTGTCATATAAAATATTCCTAAAAAAAGCGTCGTGCCTGCAAATGTATAGGAATTCCTTCTTCCTTTTTTTGTCAACAATGCGCCAAGGCAACAGCCCCCCGACAACACAAAGGGAACCAATCCATATAAGCTAATCTGTATCAATGGTATCTGCCATTTTACTCCTACCAAAAAAATTCCAATTGTTATAAATACTAAGCTACTTATTCCAAAATATATCATTTGTAACACTACCATTTGCTTCGTATTGAAATAGCAGGTTTCACTTAACTCTGCCATATTGGCAACAAAGCTTCTGTGTACTGCTGCAGGCAACAAAACTCCCAGCATTCCGGAACACACGATGGTATACGCTATCATATCCTGTCTTGGCACTTCCCAAGTGCAAAAAACATAAAAGAGAAAAGCTACCATAGCTTCTGCCCAAAGCTGTATCCATAATATCGTTTTATCCATATAGCGACTCTGATTCCAAATTACATTCCATCTGCCTGCCCAAGTCTTTTTTTGTTTTAAGTCTGCGCTATGTACCACATTTGCAATTCCGCTTTTCTTTCTTTCTTCCTCTATGAACATCTGCTGTTGTGCTTCTTCAAACAACCGTTTTACTTTTTTATCCAATCTGCTCCACCTCCAACCACTTACGTAAATGTGCAATTCCTAACCGATACCTTGACTTTACCGTTGCTGTATTACAGCCTAACAGCTTCGCAATGCTTTTAAAAGGAAGCTCCTCGTATATTCTTAATACCACAATCTCTCTTTGCTCTAGTGGTAATTTTTGTAACAGTTTCCATAATAAAAGCTTATCCTCAACCAGCTTTAACTGCTTATTCTCTTCTGCTATCTCTACTGTTTCTATGTCGGTTGTTATTTTCCTTTGGTCGAAATAAGTGCAACACATATTACGGGCAATCATAAGAAGATAACCTTTTAAATTCTTATCCTTATAAGCAGCAATATACTTAATAAATCGTAAGAAAACCTCTTGTGTAATATCATAGGAGTCGCTCTCTTCTCCCGTCAGATAGAGACAAAAACGGTAAATATCATCATAATATCGCTCAATTATACTATTTAATGCATCTTTATCTCCTTTTTGAACTTTCCGGATCAGTTCTTTGTCAGTCACCATTCTCCTCCTTTCTTTAAAACGTCTTACACTTATATAACCATTTTCATGGCTGAAAAGATTAATCAATACAAATATATTTTTCAATTACACATTTTCTAAAATAAAATTCTACCTCTTTTCTCCAAAAAACAGAAGCAGCTATGACAAAATGTTACAAAAAGGTGGTCAAGCGACCACCTTCTACTCTTAACATACTACAATAAAAATCAAATAATATTTATCATCTTCTGATATACCCTTACAGACAAACCATAATATAACCCGTATACGGCCAACACAATCATCACGCTCAACAGATAAATTGCAAACAAATCTGTATGCATCTTTTTTCCTAAGGCCAATACTGAATAATAAGCTGATATAACCATAATGAAAAACGGAATAAAATATGCTGTTCCTACTTCTTTTGCAATGGATTTTTGCAAAACTTTATCATCAAGCCCTATCTTACACATTACTGAATAACGCTCTTTTTCCTCATATGCATCATTATATAACTTCATATACATAATACAGCCACTTGCCACCACAAATACTAGAAACATAAATATACATATCGAATGAACTAGTTTCATCCATTCCTTCTCACTATTATTTGGATCTATCGCAACACGCCCAAGCATATCTCCCTTTTCTTTTAGCTCCGATGCGAAATTATCTATTTCTTTCTTTGTTTCTACAAATGCAGAATCATTACCCACTTTATAATTATATAAATAAAGTTCTGATTCCTTGGTTATTAAACTCTCATATTCCTCATCACTTACGATATAGAAATCTCCTTGTTTCTGCAAGTAACCTAAATATGGGATACGAATAGTCTCCAGCTGCTGATACTCC
>JAXJRB010000111.1:0-8408 GCA_036310845.1 Lachnospiraceae bacterium
CGATACATCAACTATATATTGCTTTGGCATCCCATCTGTCTGCTTTCCATAAGGATCACTATTCATAAGACACCTTCTTTTATCTCTTTTATATAATTTATGCAGGACAAATAATTATGTTCCTTATACCTTTTTTCTTTTCTCATATAGGTAAACAATAACTGTCGACACCACAATTTCAACAGCATATAAAATCCATTTGCAAAATGACACATTGTCATTTATTTTATCTGAAAATCTATTGATCCCTCAATTCCTCTTCCTTCACAAGAGATTGTGTAAATACCAGCCTCAGGCACCGTTAACGAAAAAGCTTCTGCTAATGTACCATTTCCTGTAAAAATCGGTTCCACGCCTTCACGACCAATACGAATATCAAAAATACCGTTGCTTCGATCCGTAGAAACCCAAATCTCATCACCTGCTTCCAGTTCATACTGTTTCATGATACAATCATCAAAATATTCGCCTGTAATCATAAATCCGTCTTGTCGTTCTACATACTGATATTCCGATTCCCTGTTTAGATAACGATAACCACACCAGCCAGCTACTATTGATGCAATAATAAGTGCCGAAAAAATAGCAAAATATCTAGCCTTTATCTTATTCATCTGTTCCGGCCTCTCCAATATCTTTAACTCATACTGGTAAAACTGATATCCAAACACTGAGAATGCAAAAACATAAATATAAAATACTACAAAATAAAGGATCACAATTAGCGAACTCATTCGTCCATCATTTCGATTCAGATTTAACGCTAATTGAGGTACTATGATACCTGCGAAAAATGCCAACAACGGAAATACTCTTCCTTTAAATACACGTTTCATCATATCCACACGAGAAGCCATATCTGTAAATATCGAAGTATCTTCCTGTTCGCCTTCTCTTTTCTTCCTGAAATAGCTATATCCCACAAATTCAAATAGGTGTTCCCATCCACAATCTTCAAAAATCTGTATATATTCCATTTTATCCGCAATCCCTTCTGCGTTAAAGTCCAACTGATATACCACATCCTCCGGCTCACATTCTTCAAAAAAGTATACTCCGGGAAATATTATCTTTACCAGTTTCCAGCCATTACGATGCATTTCACTTAAGTAATCCTGCTCTTGTTCATATTGTGCTATGGTAAAATATTTAAACTCTTTCTTTGTTCTGCTCACAAAAACCCCACCTTTCTACATTACCGTCATTTCGTTCATAGTTCGATACAAACGTTTGATACGCTTTATTTCTAATTCCAATACTTCCATTCCCAAATCCGTTATCTGATATACTTTTCGTTTTTCTTCTTCTCTGACAAATATAATCAATCCGTCTTTCTCCATCTTAGATAAAGTTCCATACATTGTTCCCGGAGTTAAAATAAGCTCACCATCTGTTATTTCCTTTACTCGTTGTACAATTCCATATCCATGATTCGGTTGCTTTAAACAACAAAGTATATAAAAACCTGTTTCTGTCATTGGTACATATACCTTTTTTATATGTGCATCCATTTTTTATCCTCCAATTATTTATATAGAAGTAAGATACATTTAACTACGATATATCCTACTTCAATATATCGCAGTTCGATATATTAGATGTTAGCATAATATAATTCTTGTGTCAATCACAAAGAATGACAATTCAGACACTCATACAACAAGCCCATTCTTCTAAATAAAAGAAGCTACGAAAAAGTTTTTCTTTTCTCGTAACCTCTACTATCTTAATACTGTTCTTTTATCAATTGTTTTCACGATATTCCAAACAAACTACGTGCTGTCTTTTCCATCAAATTTTCATAATCCTCTTGGCTTATCATTTCCTTCAAAGCACCAAAATACTGCTGGTAAACACTAGGTTCACCAATCGGATTACACGCATAAGTATTTACCCCATCAATTGGATTGTCACTGCCAAACACAACGCGTCCGCTACCATATCTGCGAATTACTTCCAGTGTAGTCTCTATCGGAACCCATGTCGTATCTGCATATAGGTTTTCTGCTTTTTCCATTAAATCAATGGCCATTTTGTTATCTGTTCCCAATCCCATATGTGCCATTACAAATTTAAGCTGCGGATACTTGCAGGCCATTTCATATACACGCATAGGACTGTCTATTACATCTGCGGCAGTATGTACAATCACCGGCAATTTGTGTTTTACTGCCAAATCTAAATACGGTATCATTTTTCCATCGGAAAATGATAAATTTGATAAAAATGGATGTACCTTAAGTGCAACGATTATATCCCTATTCATCGCTATCATTTCATCTATACGTTCCGTCAAAAGTTCATGGTTTGGCTTACACCAAAAAGCTCCATAAATCTTCCCCTGATTTTCTCTGCAAAAACGAATAATGCGTGCTAACGTTTCTTCCTGATTGACCTGTTTTTCCTTTGGAAGCATGACCAAATCATCTCCATATTCCACAGAATCTCCATTTGAAACAATGCTAATATCAACCCCGTACTTTTCCATTGATTGCAGTACTAATTCTTCATTCATTATAAAGCCTTCCGCTTCTCCACCAATATGTACATGTGAATCAATCATAACTCTCCTCCTTTAACATTGTATGTTTTTCTTCCTAACCCATTTCTTAAGCTACTAGCATATATCTCCATTGTAATACTTTCTCTAAGATTATTTGTAATTATTCAGTACCTTCATAATTACGAGACATCTTCGATGTCTTGCAATAATCCATTTAGATTCGCTTTCAGCGATGAGATTTTTGCTTATTGTATCATTTTCTTACGGTCTCAGCAGTAAATGCTTCGACCTACTGAATAGTTACGACTATTTTTCTATTTTACTGCATAAATTCCCATCTGCATATAACTAACCCAAAAAACATGTACCTTCCTAAATCCAACACTTTTTAATAGTTGAATATGTTGCTCCATTGTTAATGGAAAATATTTAGTTCCACACCTAGCATTATGTTCTCTGGCTTCTTCTTCCGTTTTCCCATTCCTTTGCTGATATCTTCCCCATCTCAGCAACTCAAATGATTTCACTTCCTCATCCTCTGAAACAATATTCTCAAAATAAATATAAATTCCTCCTTCTTTTAATGCTTGATAAACACGCTTTGTAGCTATTTTACGTTCATTTTCCTGCATATAGTGATGAGATTGAATCGCTGTAACAATATAAAAACGATTTTCAAATTGAATATCCGCTGAACCAGCACAAATATATTGTACTTCTCTATTTCTTAACTTCTCTTTTGCCTGTTCCAACATTTTCTCAGCTGGATCAACAAGTACAAAATCTATCTCCGAGAATCTTTGAAATGCCATTTCTTCCAAAGAACCCGTTCCACACCCTAAATCTAGCCAATCCATCTTCGCAAATTCACACTGTTCCACTACATCTATTGTCTGCATATAAAAATCTGGATAATATGGAATTACATCATTAATTTTCTTATCATATTCTTTTGCAACCATCGGTGTTGTATTATCATTTCTCGCCACTTATCTTCACCTCATTATTTTAGTTCTCAACAATAAAAAAGCTTAACTCCACTCCATAAAGTTAGCCTTCATCACTTACTAGCCAAGTCTTGGCCTCTTCCATGTCTGTCGAAAAATAACAGCATAGCGATTGCAACTCTGATTCACTTTTTATTGCCTTTTGAATTCGTTTTAATGAAGTCTTTTCAGCAGAAAAAGCTAACTTTATAATCCTTGGACTCAAATGTTTTATATGCTTCAAAAGTTGTTGTAATACCTCGTTTGTTATTTTTGTTTCATATAAATCCAACATAATCCTGCGTCTGTTAGGTGATTCCAAAATAAATTGTTCCTCTTTCTCCATCATGCTAAATAAAGCTTGCGAATCATCAAAATAACTTCCATAATGAATTCCATGAAAATATCCACCCTTATAATAGTACGGACTTAATGCTCCACTCGGTGATTTTGTCATCATAATATATTCTCTCCTTCTTTTATATAATCATCTGCTATTTTTTGCTCGTCATAAATCCATAATTGCCTTTTCCTATTATTCCATTTCCAACGGAGTTGCTGCCTCGCAATCCCTTATAAGAATCATATATTGTAAATAATCTTTCAAATGATAATATGGAGACTCTTCCTCTACAGCACTATAAATCACTGCCTTGTCCTTTGATAAATTATTCCATATTTCCATATCAATATCAGTAGAAGTTTCCACAAAAAAATTATCTTCTACACACGCTTTATCATTCTGGTCAAAATAGAGTCTACTACAATTCTTATACTCTATTGGTATCGAGACAATTTTGCCATCATATCCATTCTCTTTTAATCGGCTTGCAAACCACCTTACTCCTCTTTCTTCCATTTGATATACATGATTAAAACCAAACTGTCCAAAATACTTTCCCTGTTCATTGAAAGCACTTAACTTGACAAAGTTCTTATACATTGCTTGATCTCTTATCATGTACCTTTCCTGATCCGTATTCTTTTCATGTACGAAATATCCTATCTCTATGTTTTCTAGTATATGGCGAATATGAAATAGATTTTCCTCACCTACATATTCCTTATAAATTGGTTCATTTACTTCTATTTCATATAATATATATTCAATATCTTCACATCTATAGCTTTTCTTAATTAATTGATTCATAATATCAGCAATCTCTAATGGTACTTCTTTTTCCGTAGAAAGCAATTCAACAATTACTTCCATCGCATACTCAGTGACCAATTCACATTCTACTCCTACTACCTTCACTTTATCTGCTTCTGGTAAAGACTTATTAAACTCATAGAGTTCTAACCATTTTTGATAGATTTCTTCTGTATATGTATTTGTTCCCTTCGCATGTATGAAAAATTCATCTAATATATCTATATTGCCACTTGCTAAAAAGTCGTTCATCTTCATACATACAGAATGTGGCAATTCACATAAGTAATACCTTACCCCGTGATTTGTATACAGATATTTCAGAAATTTCATTTCTATTTTTTGATTACATTCGATTCCATGTGATTCACCAATAAGAATAATTTCTGCTTTGTCTAATCGTTCATCCAAAAAGTCTAAATCATTCCACTCTGTACTATCGACTGAGAAAAATTGATATTCTTCCTGTTTCTCACTCTCATATTCCTGTAAACCACATCCTGTAAATATGTGAACAAAAAATATACAATACAATAAAAAATTAAGTCTTTTCCTTCTTATTTTTGCACCTGATAGACTCATACTAATATCCATACTTTTCTCAAATTTGGCGTGCGAAAAATCTTCCGTCTATAGATTTTTCGCACTATCTTTACTTATCCTTTCACAGCTCCACTCATGCCCTCCACATAGAACTTCTGCGTGAATAAGAATAGAATTGCTATCGGAATAGACACCAATACTGCCCCTGCAGCCCAGCTTGTATACCAAGCGTCAATGTACTCTTTTTCCAGCATTTTCCACAATCCGATTGATACCGTGTAATACTCTGCATCTGCTCTACAGATTACCTTAGCAAAGATAAAATCAAGCCATGGAGACATAAAAGACGTCAAAACTGTATAAACAATAATCGGCTTACCTAGCGGCACTGTAACCTTGGTAAAAATATGCCATCTGCTTGCTCCATCAATCTTCGCAGCTTCATATAATTCACCTGGAATATTCTGCAAGATACCGGTTACCTGAAGCAACGTATATGGAATACCTACCCAACAGTTAATGATAATTACCGTCACTCTCGCCCAAGTAGCATTGGTAAAAAACGGTAATGCGGTATCAATAAAACCATATTTTATCAAAAGTGTATTTACAATTCCTGTTGGCTGTAGCATCGTTCACATAATTAATAAGGAAACAAACTGCGGAACTGCAATGGATAACACAAAACAGAATCTCCAAAAGCCTTTCGCATAAGTATTCTTACGATTAATGACAATTGCAAGAATCATGCCGAATACATAATTTAATACAGTTGCAAAAACTGCCCATATTAATGTCCATCCAAAAAAAAATTCGTAAACCTTTATTTTCTGTTTTTTTCTATCCACTTTACTGCGAAATCAACGATGTCTCTTTGCTTCATTAATCGAATCATTCCATTTCCAAGTGTTATTTTTTTTACCGGACAAACTTTCTCAAAAGCCTCTCCAATCTCTTCAAAATCTTCACCATCTACAAATAAGGTTTCGTATGCTTTCCAAACACGTTCTCCGTTCTCCATAACTGCACTATGTTCTATACAATTATGCTTTCCCGGATACTCTGCCCTTACATCTGCCAGATGAATCGATGTATTTTTGTCATACCCTGTTCCTATCAGCATGACATAACCGTCTAGTTCATATAATTTCCCAAGTGGAGAACCTTCTCCGAAAATATTGGATATATCATGATTACTGGTAAGATATTCTGCATGTTTACCCCATGCTGCAACAGAACGTGCCGGATGATCACTTCTCATCGCTCCAGGCCACTTTCTGAACATTTCTGCAACAGCTCCCATCGTATTCGTCGGTGTTATATTCTTATCATATGCCGGCCAATTATCTCGGATAGTTTGCCACCATTCCTCTGGTTCTTCCCAGTGTACTCCCGTTGTCGGATCAAGATTCTTCCAAGTCTGAGTCGGCATCATAATCGTACCTTCCTCACCAACAGATTCCAGTAACGCCTCAATTACTACCTGTGGTCCTCCACATACGAATCCAAGACTGCTTAATGAAGTATGCACTTCTATGCTCTGTCCTTTTTCTACTCCTAACTCACGAAATGCTGTAATAATATCTTTTTTTAATACTAACTTCTTATCCATTATCCTGGGATCCCCTCCAATTTTTCATTTGTATCTGATCGAGCTCTTTCATTTACGTGTATCAGTATAATTCTAGGTTTTAAATTACACAATAGGTTAATCGCGTAACCCAATCCAAAAATTATAGACATATTTTGAACATTTTAACCAATTTTATGTCAATGAGAAATATATTTCTAATATAAAAATTCGTCCTAAACACTATGTCTAAAACGAATTCTTATAATTAAATTTAATTAAGATGAATTGGCAATTTACCTTCCGGCACCCATTTACCCTGTAACATTTCTACTAATAGTTCTAATGTCATTAACGAATTATCCCACGCTGCAATCCCTGTTACATTCTTTGATAGCCCTTCCAAATCATATGGATTTCCCATCGCAATTACCATAACAGGTATGTCAGCACCTGAAAGAGCCTTAATAAGTGCTTTTTGTCCTGATTGCAAATGACCACTATTAGTCCCTATTATTACGCTAGTGGACTCTCCTGCCATTTCTATCACTTTTTTAATTTCCTCTTGATCAGGATTTTTTGATGTTGCAAATCCCCTTCCCTCAAACATTTTTATCATATACTCAACAAATGTTTCTTGCATCTCTTCCAAGGATAATTCTTTATCCTCAATTGCTTTGTAAACTGCTTGAAATCCCTTTTCTTTCTGATAACCTTGTAAAGCTGCAACACCATATTTCATGACAGTTTCTGCCGTATCTCCATAACTTCTTACACCTATTATCGGATTGTTAGGATTATTATTTACATCCATATTGATTTCACTTTCTTTAGCCTATATACCAAAGTCGCCCTAAGTAAACTACTTAGGGCGAACTAACACATTTATGATACCATTTTTTCTTTTTAGAAATCTACTTCTGTTCCATAATATACGCAATTAAATAATTTTTCCATTGTTGCAGGATCAATCTCTCTTGGATTTGAACCTGTACAAGCATCACCTACTGCAAGCTCGGAAATCTTAGCAATTTTCTCTTTGAATTCTTCTTCAATAATACCGAATTCTTTTAATGACTTTGGAATACTCATCTGAACATTAAACTCATCAATCTTTTCACAAAGACTATTAACCAATGCCTGCTCTGATGTTCCATCAAGTCCCATTCTGCGAGCAATTTCTGCATATCTGTGTGCTGCAACCTTATCCTTTGCATTATACTTGATTACATAAGGAAGATACATTGCATTTGCACAACCATGTGTAATATGTCCTGTTGAGAATGCAGCCCCTGTCTTGTGTGCCATAGAATGAACAATTCCTAATAATGCATTTGAGAATGCCATTCCTGCCAGACACTGTGCATAGTGCATCTCTTCTCTTGCTATCATATTTCCTCTATAAGAAGCTGGAAGATAATCAAATACCATTTCGATAGCCTTTAATGCAAGTGGATCTGTAAATGCACAATTTGCTGTAGAAACATATGCTTCAATAGCATGTGTTAACGCATCCATACCAGTATAAGCTACCTGCTTCGCAGGAAGTCCTTCTACTAATTCAGGATCAACAATAGCTACATCCGGGGTAATATTAAAGTCAGCAAGTGGATACTTTACTCCTGTCTGATAGTTCGTAATTACAGAAAATGC
>JAXJRB010000112.1:0-37582 GCA_036310845.1 Lachnospiraceae bacterium
AATAGTGCGTGCCAGCGCACGCACTTTGGCAAGAATTTCTTACGAAATTCTTGTTTAATTCTCACTACGTAACAGCAATTTCCTATTACTCAACAAAAGACACTGCCATATACTGACAATGCCTTTGTTTTTAATTCTTATGCGTCTACACTATAGTTAGGTGCTTCCTTTGTAATATGAATATCATGTGGATGACTTTCCTTTAATGAAGCTGCTGAAATCTTAACGAATCTACCATTCTGTTTAAGTTCTTCAATTGTCTGAGTTCCACAATAACCCATACCTGAACGAAGACCACCCATTAACTGGAATACTGTATCTTCCAAATAACCTTTGTAAGCAACTCGTCCCTCTACACCTTCTGGAACAAGCTTCTTCGCATCTGACTGGAAGTAGCGATCCTTACTACCATTTTCCATAGCAGCGATAGATCCCATTCCACGGTATACCTTATATTTTCTTCCCTGGAACAATTCAAATGTTCCCGGACTCTCTTCACATCCCGCAAACATACTACCCATCATACAAACGTTTCCACCTGCAGCGATAGCCTTTGTCATGTCTCCTGAGAACTTAATACCACCATCAGCAATGATTGGAACACCATATTCCTTTGCTACAGCATAACAATCCATAATCGCTGTAATCTGTGGAACTCCGATACCTGCAACAACTCGTGTTGTACAAATAGAACCAGGTCCGATACCTACCTTAACTGCATCTGCTCCAGCTTCAATTAATGCTCTAGTAGCTTCACCAGTTGCTACGTTACCAGCAATAACCTGAAGATCTGGATACTCAGCCTTAATCATTCTTAAGCACTTTAATACATTCTCAGAATGACCATGAGCACTATCAAGAACAATAACGTCAACCTTTGCAGCTACCAAAGCTGCTACTCTGTCAAGAACGTTTGCTGTAATACCAACACCAGCACCACATAATAATCTTCCCTGCTCATCCTTTGCAGCAAGTGGATATTTGATAGTCTTTTCAATATCCTTAATGGTAATAAGTCCCTTTAAGTTAAAATCTTCATCAACGATAGGAAGCTTTTCCTTTCTTGCAGCAGCAAGAATCTTCTTTGCTTCTTCTAAAGTAATGCCTTCCTTTGCAGTAACAAGACCTTCAGAAGTCATAGATTCCTTAATCTTCTTAGAATAATCTGTCTCGAACTTCAAGTCACGGTTTGTAATGATACCCACTAACTTTCTTCCCTCTGTAATAGGAACACCTGAAATTCTAAACTTACCCATTAACGCATCGGCATCTGCTAATGTATGCTCTGGAGTCAATGAAAATGGATCGGTAATAACACCATTCTCAGAACGTTTTACCTTATCAACCTCTTCTGCCTGCGCCTCAATAGACATATTCTTGTGGATGATACCAATACCACCCTGTCTTGCCATTGCAATAGCCATTCTGTGCTCTGTAACAGTATCCATTCCTGCACTCATCATAGGAATGTTAAGCTTGATTTTCTTGGTCAACCAGGTTGTTAAATCTACCTGATTTGCAATAAACTGTGAGTAGCTTGGTACTAAAAGTACATCATCAAAAGTAATTCCTTCGCCGATAATCTGACCCATTTTTTTCCTCCTGTAATTCTCTAAAACTAATAATATATAATATTCAAGATTGTACAAAAACTTAATGAAATTGTCAATCCATAAATACCTTTCTTGGTGCAATTCCTTTTATTGTTTTTACGAAGTCTTCGTCTAAGCTAAGCAAATATTTCTGACTTCCCTCACTATATAAAGCATAAAGTTTCTGTTCCGGCATATCATTTCCTGCACTGTAATCTGCTTCCTTTACTTTACGACTTCTGTAAGAGTCCAGCTGATGTGACTTTGCAGGTGCAAGAATCTCCATCTTCTCAGTACTAATTGTTGCTACACGCTTTCTTCTGGTCTTTGCCATAATCTTATCAATGTTAATCTCTTTGTCCAAATACAAATATTCATACTCAATGTCTGTCCATTGAAAAACGAAATAACATAATACCCCTAATCCAATAGCAATGATTAAAATAATCATATTGCCTGTTAATAATGTTAAAAAACCTAAAAATATAGTCGGAATCAAAGATACTACTCGAAGAAGCTTCTCCTTAAGTCCTGACTCTTTCTTTACCATAAGTTCCTTATAGCTTTCGTTCATGTTCTTATCCTTCCCATTCTTACGTTCTTATTTAATAAAAATATAGCGTATTTTACTAAATAAATCAACGTCTTCTTGGTGCTTTAGAAAAATAAAATCACTGTTCACCCGCCCCATTCCTGCAACAATTTGTGCACCCAAAGTCAATAAATTGATTATGGTGCATGAAAAACTCGTGATTTTCATGCAATATCTGCGTAAAAACACTTTGCGGGTTACTACCTGTGTATAGTAACAAAATTAATACTATGCTTATTGACACAGAGTATAATATAAATATATCATATTATTTAATGAAATCAAGAAAGGCTTGGTAGCAAATTATGGAAGTTTATAATAAGAATCGCGATAGCAATCATTCCATGCATGATGAAATCAGAGAACAGAATGCTAAATTAAAGGGAGCCCCTCTTAATGAAAAGATTTCCTATTTTATGGAATATTATCTAAAAAGCACTTTAGCCATTATTGTTGTTCTTATCCTAGTATGTAGTTTTATATACACAATGATCACTGCACCTGAGGATACTGCTTTTGCAGCATTCTTCTATAATGATACTGGTGATTCCAGTAGTACAGCCTTAATTGATGAGTATATTACTTATACCGGCATTGATACCAAAAAGCATGAAGTCTATTTAGATGCTACTATGGATTATAACGCTGACAATAGCGATTATATGGCTTTCACCGGTCTGCAAAAAGCAATGGCCGTTATTTCCACCAAGGAACTAGATATTATTGTAAGCGACCAGGAAGCCTTTGACTATTTTTGTGCTTCTGACTGTTTCCATGATGTCACTACGATTCTTTCGGCAGAGCTTTTAGAAAGATACAAAGACCAGCTCTATTATTATACCTTTGAAGAAACCGGTAAAACGTATCCTGTCGGAATTTATGTTACAGACTCTCCTAAGCTAAATGAACATGCCTATTATATTGATAAAGAACCAATACTTGGTTTCATCAGTAATTCTGATAGTGTCGAAAATGCACTCACATTCCTTGAGTTTATTTATATGGAATAAAAAGTGTTTGCTCAGCAGCAAACACTTGCAAGAATTTCTGCCGAAATTCTTGTTTAACTACCACTACGTTACAGCACTTTCCTATTACATAAAAAAAGAGCATAAGCTCTTTTTTATCTTTTCCAAATTAATCTTCTCCATTGTTCAATCTGTTCTTCCGTCATAAAACCATTTGAAGTTCCGATAAATCCGATTTTATAAGATGCAAAAAGAAGCGCATTCTTAATCGCTTCCTTGGCGTCTCCCGTTTTTACATAGTAATGAAGGAATGCCGAAAACAGTGCATTTCCTGCTCCAACCGTATTCACAATTTCATTTGTTTTTACCGGTTTATACTCCAATATACTATTGTCCTCTCTCGTATATAATATAACGCCCTTACTTCCTATTCCTACAATGATAATCTTCTGATTGTATTTCGTACGACATTCATTTATACATTCATAAGGCTCCTTATCCAACTCATCATCACTGATATATAAAATATCTGCTGCCTTTAAGAAATCCTCTTTCTGTATCATACGCTCCTTTTTCATACTTCTGACGTTAACCGCCAAAGGCTTATTATATTTTTTTGCCAATTCAATAACAGGACGACAGAAGTTACAGCTCGAAATAAGTACCATATCCTTATCTTGAATCTGGCGTTCAAATATATCATAATCATAAGGAACTGTTCGAATATCTTTTACATCCTCAAAAATTTGTTTTTTTCCATTATTATATAAAATAACGGAAGATGGCATAGATTCCAGACGTGGAAGTACATATTCCCAACTTAAATCCACATCACTCATCATAAGCTTTTTATAAAGCTCATTTTCCTTTAACCCTTTTCCAACCATACTCATAAAATCGACTTCATTTCCCAGCCATTTCAAAGCCACAGATTCATTATAACCACAACCACCAATACTGGCATTTATCATATCAGGTATGCTCTGAAACTGAAAATATGGAATCGGAAGGGAATCAACCTTTACAATTGTTTCAAGCTGGACAAATCCCGCTACCATGAAACGACTCATTTCTTCGTCTCCTTTCTATATAAAAAAAAAGTAAAATTTCATTCTGTTATGTACAGTATATCTTATTTTGTCAGTTATTTCAATATTTTATCAGAAAACTGTACATTATATAACTCATCAAAACACATTTAGCACACACTTTCACAATGCTGATAAGTACTACCTACGAAATCCTCAATACTTGTTACACTTTATAAAATATGTTAGACTAAGCATAACTTATAGAACAGGGGCAAAGCATACTCTTTAGCCCGTAATACCATAATCTATTTAGGAGGCTACTCATGAAAGAACAATTATATACCATTCCCTTAAATGATGCTTTTTCTGCCAATGATGAATGTCCTTTCTGTTTTATCGAACGAAAGCTGGAGCAGGATGTTCTTGACTTTACTCTTGGTTCAAGCTCCTCCTATATGGAAAGTGATATTCGTGAACAAACCGATAAGGCCGGCTTTTGCCGAAATCATTTCAAAAAAATGTTTCAATATGGAAATACGCTTGGTAATGCATGGATTCTCAAAACCCATTACCAACAGATGAATAAGGAATTATCGGATGAGATTAAGCGCTTCAAGCCTGCAAAAATCTCCTTTTTTGATCGTCTAAAAAAATCAAAAGAGGTAAATAATACCATGACTGCATGGACTTATACCAAGCAGGAATCCTGCTATATCTGTAACCATTATCGTGAAACCTATGAGCGCTACTTAGATACCTTTTTCTTCATGTATAAGAAGGATGCTGACTTCCGTAAGCGTTTTGCAGAAAGCAAAGGCTTTTGTATCGTACACTTCGGAGACTTATGTCAGACTGCTGTTGAGAAGCTTCCTGAAAAGCAGCAGGAAGAATTCTTCTCTGTGCTTTTTCCTCTTATGCAGGAAAATATGCAGCGTATTTCTGAGGATGTTGACTGGATGGTTGAAAAGTTTGATTATCGTAATCACGATGCTGACTGGAAGAATTCCAAGGATGCAATTCAGAGAGGTATGCAAAAACTAAAAGGTGGTTATCCTGCTGATCCTGCTTATCAGCAACGAAAGTAGCGTGAAAATTAATAAAAATCTAAAAATAGTGCGTGCCAGCGCACGCACTTTAGCAAGAATTTCTTACGAAATTCTTGTCTAACTACCACTACGTAACAGCAATTTCCTATTACATAAAAAAGGATTGAGCTTTTATACATCTCAATCCTTTTCTTCCTTCATTCTATTACTTATCCTCTTTAAGAAGCTGCTGAATCAATCGAAAGTCCTTCCTCCATACGCTTCTCCATTGCTACCATGCTTCGAAGCAAATCTAGATAATTTTTTATTTCTTTATATACCGTTTCCGGTTCTGCTGACTGCGCCTTATCCTTTACAATACCCTCTATTGTATAATGTGCCATTTTCTTAATTTTCTCACGCTTTGCCTTATCTGCAATCTCTGGAATTTCTCCATTCTTTCCAAGCCCTGCCACCTTCTCCTGATAAATCCTACGATCCTCTGCTGTCTGCTCCATGATTTCAGTATCGGTTTCTTCTAATGCCCTTTCCAAAAACCTTGTCATATAAGGATAGCTTTTGCTTATTTTCATTTTTGCATACTCTATCTGCTTCATTATCTCAAAATAGTTCTTTTCCTTCTCATCCACTGCAGAAGCCAGCTCTAAAATCATATACTTTACGCTATATCCATATACAAACGTATACAATCCAAGCTTGGAACCAAAATAATGAAACCATAAGCCTTTGCTAACATCTACTGCCTTTACCATGTCATCAGTACTGGCATGCTTAAATCCATTTTTTGCAAATACTTCTAACGCACCATTAATCATGCGATCCTGCTTTAATCGTGATAAATCAAAGAACTTCTCGTTCAAATCTGTTCCCTCCTCGAGCTATTGACTTCATCAGTCGAATTTATATTAACATAATCCTAGAAAGGTTTCAATGCTTTTATTCTATTCTCTGAATTTTACTGTGCAGCATCGTGGAACAGTAACCCAATATCTTAATTTGTTATAAAATTTATACATATTCTCTTTTCATTTCCGTAAAATAGTATTAAAATGTATTTTAGTATATAAAATGTATCGTTACGAAAGGAGTACTATTATGGCCAAGAAATTCGGCAAGCTTGTATTATTTAGTGCACTCGCCGGTGCAGCCGCAGCCGGTACCTATTATTATCTTCAGAAAAAGCAGGAAAATCCATTCAAGATAATAGATGACATAGATGATTATGATTATTTCGACGACGACTTTGATGAGGATTTTGATGATATTCCTGAAATGCCTCACGGAAAGAATCGTTCCTATGTTTCCCTTGACCTTGATAATGCTAAGGAGTTCATTAGCGAGAAGGTAATCGAAACCATTGACAAGACGAAAGAAAAGATTGTTCAGTTTAATGTTGCTGAAAAATTAGACAAGGCAAAGGAATTCGTGGAAGAAATGACTTCTTCTTCTGAATCTGTTGTTTCAAATACTTCAGATGTAATCATTACTCCATCAGATTCTACTTCAAATAATATCTCATCTACTTATTTGGATGACGAGAATGCTGATGAAACAGAAGAATTTTTTGATGACGATGAAGATTTATAATTTTTTGTAACAATTCAGACCAAATAGATAGCCACATCGAGGAAATACGAAGTATTTTCGAGATTGGCTCTGAATCGTTACAAATTTTCTATTATTAAGCCACGCAGATTTGCGTGGCTTTTATGTGTTATCTATGCAAATAAAAGTGCTTCTAACTCGCTTACTTTCGTGAAATAGTAATCACTATTTTTTTCCATAAAGCTTCGAATCTCTTCTATATCATTTGACCAGCCTGCTCCTACAAATGGAACGCCATAGCTTCTTGCCATATCATAACCCGGCTTTAAGTCGTCCACCATAAGCATTTCCTGAGGTCTTATATCATACTTCTTTTCTATTTGTTCTAAAGCATAGGTATATGGCTTTCTCTGCTCTGGCGGACATTCCCATCCGAAAATCATATCCGGCATCGGTAAGCCATTTGCTTCATAATCACGCCGAATATTAAAGTCATAGGAATGTGATACCACACATATTTTCCCGCCTTCTTTTCGAAAACGTTCTATAACCTCCTTCATGCCCGGATATGCTTTGGCTACATGATTAGAGACATAATCTTTCCATATTTCAACCTCTATCTCAAGGTCTGCATCTGTCATACCAAATCTTTGTTTGCACATCTCGATAAAACCAGGATGAAAATTATCACGAAAATACTCCTCTAAAGTCAGTGTCTTGCCCGGGCGCATAATTCTTAATGCTTCTAAAAAAGCAGGATAATGTATACTTGCAGTACTATCTACTACGGTATCGTCATGGTCTAATATTAAACATTTATATTTCATGTCTTACCCTTTCTGTATATGAATCGTAATTCGCTACGTCATAATAAGCTATCTCTTCTAGCATCTTCTTTTACAAAAGAAGAACCGCATAAGCGATTCTTCTTTATATACTATATTTATTTTGGTAATACGAAAGAACTCTTTAATGATACAATACGGTTAAATACCGGTGCCTCTGGTGTAGAGTCCTTATAATCTACATTGAAAAAGCCCTGTCTTACAAACTGGAAGCTCTCGTATGCCTTTGCATCCTTTAATGCAGGCTCAAGATAACATTCCTTTAAAACAGTCAGGGAGTTTGGATTCAGATTCAAAGAACCATCCTCATTATATACGCCCTTCTCTTCATCTACGATATTTTCATACAGACGAACCTCTGCCTTTACTGCGTATGGAGCTGGTACCCAATGAATGGTTCCCTTTACCTTTCTACCAGTAAAGCCGCTTCCCTGCTTTGTCTCAGGGTCATAAGTACAATGAACGGTTGTAATCTTACCATTTTCATCCTTTTCAAATCCCGTACAGGTTACAAAGTATGCACTCATGAGACGAACCTCATTACCCGGGAAGAGTCTGAAATACTTCTTTGGTGGTTCCTCCATAAAGTCATCTCTATCGATATACAATTCGCGGCAGAATGGAACCTGTCTGCTTCCAAGTTCTTCATTTTCAAGGTTGTTTGGAATCTCAAGGTACTCTACTTCGCCTTCCGGATAATTGTCAATCACAAGCTTAATTGGGTCAAGCGCTGCCATCATACGTGGCTTCTTGAGCTTTAAATCCTCACGGATACAGTACTCAAGCATTGCATAATCTACGGATGAATTAGCCTTACTTACACCACAAAGCTCTACAAACTTCTTGATTGATTCAGGCGTAAAGCCTCTTCTTCTAAGTGCTGCAATGGAAACAAGTCTTGGATCATCCCATCCGTCTACAATGCCTTCCTCAACCAATTTCTTGATATATCTCTTACCTGTAATAACGTTTGTAAGGTAAAGCTTTGCAAACTCAATCTGCTTTGGTGGCTGTGGATATTCTAACTCTCTTACAACCCAGTCATACAAAGGTCTGTGGTCCTCAAACTCCAAAGTACAGATAGAATGTGTAATTCCTTCAATCGCATCCTCGATTGGATGAGCAAAGTCATACATTGGATAAATGCACCATGTATCACCTGTTCTGTGATGTGCCATACGAGCTACACGATAGATAACCGGATCTCTCATGTTAATATTAGGAGATGCCATATCAATCTTTGCACGAAGTACCTTCTCACCATCTGCAAATTTACCGTTCTTCATATCTTCAAATAACGCAAGGTTCTCTTCCACGCTTCTGTTTGCAGAAGGATCTTCCTTACCTGATTCTGTTAAGGTTCCTCTATATTCACGAATCTGTTCTGCTGTGAGGTCAGACACATACGCCTTTCCCTTCTTAATCAGCTTTACTGCTGCTTCGTACATCTGTGGGAAGTAATCAGAAGCAAAGAATAATCTGTCCTCCCAATCAGCACCAAGCCATTCAATATCAGCCTTGATGGAATCTACGAATTCTACCTTTTCCTTTGTTGGATTGGTGTCGTCAAAACGCATATTAAACTTACCGCCGTACTGCTGTGCAAGACCATAATTCAAGAGAATACTCTTTGCATGTCCAATATGCAGATAGCCGTTTGGTTCCGGTGGAAAACGTGTCTTTACGGTCTCACAAACACCCTCTGCCAAGTCCTTATCTATAATCTGTTCAATGAAGTTTCTTGAAATAACTTCTTTTTCTTCATTCATATTTTCTTCGATATTCTTTTCCATATCACTCATGTGGTTACCATGCCTTTCCATATTTTCGCAAATTTACGACATTCATAAATTTGTCTATTGCAAAACTTACGTTTATGGTTTTTGCAATTTTTTATGTCTATCTTATTATTCTAATATACCAGCCCATGATTTGTAAAGAATTTTGTTGACTATTCCACACCCTTTAAGGCATCCACCATACATATCGTCTTTACCTTACTGGAAAGCATACGATTTACCCCAGTAGAAACAATCCATGTTCCGATTGCCGAGTACACATAGGTCATCCTATAGACAGCTGTTGACATGTCATAATCCTCTGAACATGAAAATGTAAATGAAGCTAAAATGCGTGAAATTGTTATTAGTACCATTATCTACCTACTTGGACAACCAAACAAATAACATAGTAATTCCTATCACATAAAAAAGCTTTTCATCCCTCCTTACTCTGAGAGTTGAAAAGCTTTTTATTTATCTTTAAATTCTAATCTTCCTGCAAATATTCCTTTTCTGAAACATGAACCGGCTTATCATAACAGGTAAATACTCCGTCTACCATCTTCTTATCAAGCTTTGGTGTTATAAGACTTACAAGAGGTGTCATAATTAAGCCTGCAACCATCGCAAGTGCACCTGCATTAATCGGTGACTCAATAAACTCAAAAAACATATTGGCTACGGTAATTCCCACACCACAGATATAGCTTGCCCATACACCTGCTTTGGTAACACCCTTCCAATACAAACCAAATAAGAACGGTGCTAGGAATGCACCAGCTAAAGCTCCCCACGAAATACCCATAAGCTGTGCTATAAAGGTTGGTGGATTTAATGCAAGTACTACAGAAATAACAATAAAGAACACAATTAATACTCTGATATACAATAACTGTTTCTTATCATCCATTTTCTTTACAACGTTATCCTTAATAAAATCCAAGGTCAAGGTAGATGCTGATGTCAATACCAATGACGATAAGGTTGACATTGATGCAGATAATACCAATACGATTACGATACCAATTAAAATATCAGGTAACGTAGACAACATGGACGGAACAATCGCATCATAGATAATGCTTCCATCTGCCTTGTAAATTGCCTCTGAATCGTACAAACGCCCAAAGCCACCTAGAAAATAACAACCACCAGAAACGATAATCGCAAATGCCGTAGAAACGATGGTTCCTGTCTTGATCGACTTCTCGCTCTTAATCGCATAGAACTTGTGAACCATCTGCGGAAGTCCCCATGTTCCAAGGGAAGTCAGGATAATAACACCTACAAGATTCACTGGATCCGCTCCAAAGAAAGAAGCAAACGCTCCCTGCTGTCCCATGGTTGCAGGTACATCAGACGGAATTTCTGAGAGCTTACGAACCGCCTCCATAAATCCGCCCTGACCGGATAACACTGCTAAAATAACTACTACAATACCAATAAGCATAATGATACCTTGAATAAAGTCATTAATTGCTGTTGCAAGGTAACCACCCATAATAACATACACACCGGTTAACACTGCCATTGCAATAACGCATGCTGCATATGGAATATCAAAAGCCATACCAAATAATCTGGATAATCCATTGTAAACAGATGCTGTATATGGAATCAAAAAAACAAATGAAATTGCAGAAGCTGTAATTTTCAGCGCATTACTGTCAAATCGTTTTCCAAAGAAATCCGGCATAGTAGCTGCTTCCAGGTGATGTGTCATTACCCTTGTTCTTCTTCCCATTAATGCCCATGCCATAAGGGAGCCAATAAAAGCATTACCTAAACCAATCCATGTTGAAGCCAAACCATATTTCCAGCCAAACTGTCCCGCATAACCCACAAATACAACTGCCGAAAAATAAGAAGTACCGTATGCAAAAGCAGTAAGCCAAGGACCTACACTTCTTCCTCCAAGTACGAAATCAGTTGTACTAGATGCACTTTTTCTTGCGTATACCCCCACCGCTATCATGCTTCCAAAGAAAACCAATAACATTAAAATTTTTGCCAACATAAGATATGCCTCCTCGTAAGTAAAAATTAATAACTATTTAGTACCTTCCTAGTTACAAAAATTACACTTTAGCAAGAATTTCTTACGAAATTCTTGTTTAATGCACACTACGCTACAGCAATTTCCTATTGCATAAATAAAAGCGTTGAACTTTAACAATTCAACGCTTTCACGTGCCAAAGTATACTTAATTATACCTTATGACCTATTTTATGTCAATCTTTATATCTCTATCTTCTGTTTTGTCTGTCTTTAATATCTCGAGGTCTTCTTCATTCAATCTTCGATAACAATTCAGGTTATACAGAAGAATCTTAAGGCTTAACTTCGGAGTATCAAAAAGTCCTGCTTCATACATATTTACGATAATAATACCAATAGGAACAGCCAAAATCATTCCTATTACTCCAGCTACTTTATAACCCATAAATAGCAAAAAGAGCGTTGGAATTGGTGGCATCCCTATGGAATCACTGACAAATTTGGGTTGAATTAGCTGACGTACCAGCTGACTGACACCCCATATCACAATAAATGCAATTGCCATAAAATAATTTCCACTAATTGCCTTTATTATCGCCCACGGCACAAATACTATACTAGTGCCAAAAAACGGAAGAAAATCTAGTGCTGCTATAACAAAGGCTATCAAAAAGGAATAATCTACTCCCAAGAAAGTCAAACTCAGAAAAATCAGAAGATAAATCCAAATCTCTATTTTAAATTGTGCTTTAAAATAGCCCCCTACTGCCTGAAGCAGGCTCCTATATACAACGCCATAACGTTTGTACATAGATGCCGGAATAATTCTTCTTGCAAGCTTAAATACATAATCCCTTTCTGCAATAAAGAAATACGAAGACAGCATACACATAATTACGCTAATGAGAACATTAGCTATACTGCCAATAACACCACCCGAAGCTGTCGTCTCTGTGTGAGAGCCTATTCCCTTTATCGTATCACCTATAACATTTCCAGCTGTCTGCAAAGTTGTCACCCATTTAGGCGACATATTACGAAAGGCATCATCTAGCAAATTCCAAACATTTGTAATATCACGTTCCAAATTTTCCCACATAAGCGGAAGCGATGTAATAAAACCTTGAAGCTGTCTTGCGAGAATAGATACCAACAGATATCCCACAGCAACAATAGTTGCAATAACCAAAATAATTACAACAACGGTTCCTGCCTTACGTTTCATCTTAATCTTGCTTTCTAGTAATTGCACGAAAGGATTTGCAATGCAAGATATAATCCATCCTATTACAAAAGGCATAAAAAAGATAATTACCTTTGGAACCACAAAAAGAAAAAGCAATAAAATCATCAATGCAATCACTAAATTGGTAATCATCTTCCAATTTCTCTGATACTGTCTGTTCATAAGCTGTCTCCTTCGTATTCTTCTACTGTTCTGTTCATCCCACTATTCTTCTATTCACCGTGTGTTTCACGAAACTGCTCTAAGAGCTTATCAATTAAATCATACGTTTCCTCACGTCCCTGTTTTGTTTCCGATGAAAATGGAATCACAATCGTATCAGAATCTACACCAAGCCCCTGCTTAATCAGCTTAACATGCTTTGCAAGCTGGCTACGTTTAATCTTATCCAGCTTTGTTGCTATGATAATCGGATGAAAGCCATTGGACATAATCCAATCATACATCTGCTTATCATTTGCCGAAGGCTCATGTCGGATATCAATTAGCAGAAATACAGCCTGTAATACTTTGGAGGTATGCAGATATTTTTCAATCATTTTCCCCCATTTTTCCTTTTCCTTTTGACTTACCTTGGCATATCCATATCCCGGTAAATCCACAAAATACATCTCATCATTCACATTATAAAAATTAATCGTCTGTGTCTTACCTGGTTGAGAGCTGGTTCTTGCAAGTGATTTACGATTCATCAATGCATTAATTAGTGAAGATTTCCCTACATTACTCTTTCCTGCAAATGCTATCTCCATCATCTGATTCTCCGGTATCTGGCTTGTTACACCGATTACCGTTTCAAGACTAACATTTTTTATTACCATAATTACCTCACTTTCCTCTTTCCAGTGTCCTTTCTTACCTGCATTGGCATAGATACTAATGCTTTCTCCAACACCTCATCCATGGTATGCATGTAACAGATTTCCAAACCTGCTTTGATTTCCTTTGAAATTTCATCCACATCACGTTCGTTTTCAAAAGGCACAAGAACTGTTTCTATTCCTGCCATCTTGGCCGCTAACATCTTCTCTTTTAATCCACCTATTGGAAGTACTCTTCCTCGGAGTGTAATCTCTCCGGTCATTGCCACCTTACATTTTACAGGAATCTTCGTAATTGCTGAAAAAATAGCTGTCGCCATGGTAATTCCTGCTGATGGACCATCTTTAGGTACTGCTCCCTCTGGAATATGAATGTGAAAATCATGTTCTTTAAAATACGTTGCATCAATGCTATATCCGGAAGCAATCGAACGAATATAGCTAAGTCCGATTCTTGCAGACTCCTTCATAACATCTCCTAGCTTTCCTGTCAGTTCCATTTTTCCCTCTCCAGGCATGACATTCACTTCAATCTGAAGCGTGTCTCCACCAACACTAGTCCATGCAAGCCCGCGTACAATGCCTATATCATCCATTTCATTGGCCTTATCTTTACGAACCTTAGGTTTTCCAAGATACTTTTCAAGATTTTGGCTATTTACTTTTAACTTTTTATCTTTATTCTCTACAAGCTGTCTTGCCGCTTTTCTACAAAGCTTACCAATCTGACGCTCCAGCCCTCTCACTCCGGCTTCTTTTGTATAATAGGCAATCACATTTCTTAATGCCCCGTCGCTTATTACCAACTGCTCTTGCTTTATTCCGTTCTTTTCAAACTGTTTCGATATCAAATGTTTCTTTGCAATGTGATATTTCTCATTTGCGGTATAGCTTTCTACCTCTATAATATCCATTCGATCAAGAAGTGGTCTTGGAATACTGCTTGCATCATTTGCTGTTGCAATAAATAATACCTTAGACAAATCTAATGGTATTTCGATATAATGATCTCTAAAATGGCAATTTTGTTCCGGATCTAATACTTCTAACAATGCCGATGAAGTATCTCCCTTATGGTCACTGCTTACTTTATCAATCTCATCTAACAGCATAAGCGGATTACATACGCCAGCTTCCTTTATTCCATTTGCAATTCTTCCCGGCATTGCTCCGATATACGTTCTTCGATGTCCTCTTATCTCTGCTTCATCCCTAACACCACCAAGACAGATTCTTACATACTTCCGATTTAATGACTCAGCAATCGATCTTGCAATCGACGTTTTTCCTGTTCCAGGAGGACCTACCAAACATACAATCGGTGCATCGCCATTACTAGTCAAGCTTCTGACTGCAAGATATTCTAAGATGCGCTCCTTCACCTTTTCCATTCCATAATGGTCTCTATCAAGAATCATCTCCGACTTATGCATATCAAGCATATCCTTCGAAGCTTTATTCCAAGGCATTTCTAGCAATGTTTCAATGTATGTTCTCTCTACAGCTCCCTCAGAGCTTGCACCCATAACATTCTTAAATCTTGCAATTTGCTTTCGAATCTTGTCTTTCACCTCTTTATCGGCCTTTAGCTTCTCTAACGCCTGTTCAAACTGTTCAATATCAGAATAAGGGTCTTTATCTCCTAATTCCTCTCTAACCACTGACATTTGCTCTCGCAACACATATTCTCTTTGGTGCTTATCAATCTTTTCCTTTACTTTTGCTGCTAACTGTGCACGAATAGATGCAACCTGTGCCTCATTCATCAGCATCGTAATCAAAATCGTAGCCTGTTCTCTAAGGTCTGTAACCTCTAGCAGACTTTGTTTCTGTTCATAGGAAAATGGCGTATTGATTGCTACCTGATTTATCAAAAAATCCAAACTATTCTTTTCATTAAAGTAACGTCCTAGGCTCTTCCCTACTTTAGGGAAAAACTTTACGTAAGTAGCAAACACATCCTTAAGAGAGCGAATCAAAGCCTCTTCTTCCTGTTGCTCTAATTCCTCCTTTGCAATCTCTATCTCTTCTACAGTTGCGCGCATATATGCGTCTTCCTGCTCATCTATTTCTACTAATCTGGCCTTTTTCCAGCCTTCTACCATAACACGGCTAATTTGATTTGGCAATTTTGTAACCTGCTTAATCCATGCAACCGTTCCTATCTCATATAAAGAGTCCTGCGTTGGCATATCCTCTCCTGGGTCCTTCTGCGCAACCAAAAACACCTTCTGTCCTTCATTTAGTGCCTGTTCCACTGCCTTAATCGACATTTCACGGCTCAAGTCAAAATGAATAACCATATTGGGCATTACTGTCAGCCCTCTTAACGCCACCATAGGCACAGTATATTTCTTTTCTGTTATTTCGCTCATACTTTAATCCACGCCTTTAAAAGTTGACGCCGCCCTTTTCAAGGCGGCGTCACAAATTAAATATTTCTGTTCTCTTACTATCTCGCCTTTTTCTCACGTTCTGCAATTAATGCTTCACGATGTACAACGAAAGGCTGACTTGTTCCTTCTACTGCTTCTTTGGTAATAACGCAACTTTCGATAGTTTCATCGGAAGGAATCTCATACATGACATTCATCATGATTTTCTCCATAATGGATCTGAGTCCTCTCGCTCCTGTCTTACGCTCTAAAGCCTGCTGTGCAATTGCTTCAATTGCTTCCGGCTCAAAGCTCAGCTTAACATCATCCAATTCAAACAGCTTCTGGTACTGCTTAATCAATGCATTCTTCGGTTCCTTCATAATACGAACCAATGCATCACAATCTAGACCTTCTAAGGAAACATTAATTGGTACACGACCAACAAACTCTGGAATCAGACCAAATTTTGTTAAATCCTGAGGAGTAACCTCCTTTAGAATTGCTCCTATGTCCTTATCTGTCTTTGCAGCTATTTCTTTATTAAATCCAATCGATTTACGATCTAATCTTGCTTCTACAATCTTATCAAGACCTTCAAATGCTCCACCACAAATAAATAAAATATTTGTAGTATCAATCTGAATCAATTCCTGATGAGGATGTTTTCTGCCACCCTGTGGCGGCACGCTTGCAACCGTACCTTCGACAATCTTTAACAATGCCTGTTGTACGCCTTCCCCTGATACATCTCTTGTAATAGAAACATTTTCACTCTTTTTGGTAATCTTATCAATCTCATCTATATAGATAATACCATATTGGGCACGCTCTATATCATAATCTGCTGACTGAATCAGTTTCAATAATATGTTCTCAACATCTTCACCAACATAACCTGCCTCTGTCAAGGTTGTCGCATCTGCAATTGCAAACGGAACATTGATAATCTTAGCAAGTGTCTGAGCTAAATAAGTCTTACCGGAACCCGTTGGTCCTATCATGATAATATTACTCTTTTGCAACTCTACGTCAAGATCCTTCTGCGCCATTACACGTTTATAATGGTTATATACAGCTACAGATAAAACCTTTTTCGCTTCTTCCTGACCGATTACATAGTCATCAAGAAATTCCTTGATTTCAACCGGCTTTAAGAGGTTAATATCGACGTCACTACCAATAGTCTCATCATCATATTCTTCCTCTATGATATCTGCACAGATATCAACACATTCATCACAGATATATACACCTGCGGGACCTGCAATCAGCTTTCTGACCTGATCCTGTGTTTTGTTACAGAAAGAGCATCTTACCTTTCCATCAGTGCCTTTTCCAGCCATTCCATTTCTCCCTATTATAACTACCCAAAATGAATAGTTATTCCCTTTTTACTATTTTTGTTTACCGAACTACTTACTCATCCTTCTTGTCAGATTTGTAAGCAATTACCTGATCTATAAGACCATATTCCATTGCTTCCTGTGCTGACTTCCAGTTATCACGTTCTGTATCAGCTGCTACTACATCATAAGGCTGACCACAGTTTTCTGCTAACATACGGTTGAGCTTTTCTTTTGTCTTTAAGATATGCTTTGCAGCAATCTCAATCTCAGTCGCCTGCCCTTGCGCACCACCAAGCGGCTGATGAATCATAATCTCTGCATTTGGAAGAGCAAATCTCTTACCCTTTGCGCCACCCGCAAGAAGGAATGCTCCCATGCTGGCAGCCATACCAATACAAATCGTGGATACATCACACTTGATATACTGCATCGTGTCATAAATCGCCATACCTGCTGTTACAGACCCACCCGGACTGTTGATATATAACTGAATATCCTTATCCGGTTCTTCTGCTTCCAAAAACAGCAGCTGTGCAACAACGAGGCTTGCTGTTGTCTCGTTTACTTCTTCTCCCAGGAAAATAATACGTTCTTTTAGTAATCTTGAGTAAATATCGTAGGAACGTTCGCCTCTACTTGTTTGCTCAATGACATAAGGCACTAAACTCATACAACTAACCTCCAAATATTATAGTATTTTGTTATCCTATATCTATTTTATTTCTTTTCTTTTGCTTCTGCAACTACAAAATCAACAGCTTTTCTAATAGAGATGTCAGACTTTATTCCTTTTTCTTCGTAAGAACCGATCATTTCTTCAATCTTTTCTACTTCCATCTGGTAAGCTTCTGCCATCTTCTTAAGCTCATCCTTGTATTCTTCGTCTGATACTACCATATTCTCAGCTGCAGCTACTGCTTCTAATACAAGTCTTGTCTTAATTCTGTTCTCAGCCTGTGGCTTCATCTGTGCTAAGAATGTCTCGCCTGTAAGACCTGTGAACTGGAAGTACTGTTCAATAGAAAGTCCCTGCATCTGAAGTCTCTGAGCAAAATCTTCTGCCATCTGTCTCTGCTGTGAAACAACCATAGCTTCCGGAATATCCATCTTAGCATCTGCGATAATAGCTTCGATAACCTTCTGCTCCTTCTCGTTCTTAGCATCTGCTTCCTTTTTCTCTGTAAGGTTCTTCTTTACATCTTCCTTGTACTCAGCAAGAGTTTCAAATTCAGAAACTTCACTTGCAAACTCGTCATCTAACTCTGGAAGCTGCTTCTCTTTGATTTCCTTTACAGTACACTTAAATACCGCTGCTTTTCCTGCAAGTTCTTCTGCCTGATAATCCTCTGGGAATGTTACATTTACTTCTACTTCCTTGTTAAGTTCAGCACCTACTAACTGTTCTTCAAATCCAGGAATAAATGTCTTAGAACCAATTGTTAATGGATAGTTCTCACCCTTTCCACCTTCGAATGCTACACCATCAACAAAACCTTCGAAGTCAAGAGTAACAACGTCCTTCTCCTTAACTGCTCTGTCTTCTACAGTTACTGTTCTTGCGTTATTCTCTCTTTCTCTATCGATTGCAGCATTAACATCCTCATCAGTTACAGTAACGTCGATTGCTTCTACCTCTACACCCTTGTATTTTCCAAGAGTTACTCCTGGCTTAAGTGCAACTTCTGCTGTAAAGATAAATGGCTTTCCAGCTTCTGCCTGAACAACATCAATTGTTGGCTGAGAAACGATTTCTTCCTCGCATTCATCAACAGCCTTTGCGTATGCAGAAGGGATTAATGCATTTGCGGCATCCTCATAAAATACTTCCTTGCCATACATCTTCTCGATCATAGCACGTGGAGCCTTACCCTTACGAAATCCTGGAAGTGCAATCTTTCCCTTATTCTTCTGGTAAGCTGTATCTAATGCTTTTTCAAAATCTTCTGCTGATGCTTCTATTGTAAGCTTCGCCATGTTTCCTTCTAACTTTTCAACCTGTAAACTCATTGTCTCATTTCCTCCTTGAGAATTCTCTACGTATTTCTGTGACAGCAATCATTGTTATATAAAATGAACCACAACTAAATCAGCCTAGTCGTACCCATACTCACAGTCATTGTAAAATTATAGCATAATGCCTTTTAAAAATAAAGCAAAATCTAAAAAAGTGTTTGCTCAGCAGCAAACACTTGCAAGAATTTCTATCGAAATTCTTGTTTAACTACCACTACGTAACAGCAATTTCCTATTTTAAAAAGGATGCCTTTTTCAAGGCATCCTTTCTATTCCATTTACTAACGAAGACCTTCTTCGTAGCTCTTAATCATTCTTCTTACCATCTCTCCGCCGATAGAACCTGCTTCACGAGATGTTAAATCTCCATTATAACCTTCCTTTAAGTTAACACCTAACTCAGATGCAACCTCTGTTTTAAAACGATCCATTGCTGCTTTTGCTTCCGGAACTTCTACTCTGTTTGATCTCTGTGCCATAATTTTATACCTCCGATTTTTCTAATCTTTTTACTAATCTATTTTCAAAGATAAGCTTTTTGATCGCTTATCTTAATCCTAGTATTAGCGGAGATATTTTTTTTATGAATGGTATATTTTTACTTATCACTATCTCTTCCAATTTTGAAATTTCGATAAATTTTCAAAAAGATTTCCACGATTACCGGATCAAAATTAGCGCCTGCTCCGTTCTCAATAAACTTTAATACTTCCTCTAATGGATACGCCTTTCGATAAGCTCTCTCACTAAGCATTGAATCAAACACATCAATCACCCTTACAATTCTTGCCGACAAAGGAATTTCAATACCATTCAATTGCCTTGGATAGCCCGTTCCATTCCAATTTTCATGATGATAATACGCGATTTCAATTGCCATCTCAATAAATTCATTACGTTCCATTCCTTCATAGATATCCATCAAGGTCTTTGCGCCAAGTTCTGAGTGCGTTTTCATAATCTCAAATTCATCTCCTGTCAGCGGGCCTTTCTTTAATAAGATCGCATCAGGAATTAGAATCTTTCCAATATCATGTAATCCTGCTGCCGACTCAATGGTATCAATAAAGTTTTCTGTCATAAGCTGCTCATAGCTTGGTGACATCTGCATTGCCTGTGCTAATATTCTACTGTTATAAGCAATATTGGAATGATGATTACCTGATACACATTCCTTATTTTCAATTAATCTTGCAAGCGCCAGCATGATATTTTTCTGCTCAATACGCAATTTTTCCATTTGCTTGGTAACTACAAGGCTTAATCTTTTATTATTTTCCTCTAAATCTCGTTGTAATGTATAGAGCTTTAAATGTGTATTAATCCTTTTCTCTACTTCCGCACGTTCAAAAGGTTTTGCAATATAGTCCACTGCTCCAAGTTCAAAGCCTTTGTTTTTATCAGCAGAGGAATCCATTGCCGAAATAAAGATAAGCGGAATATCCTTTGTATAAGGATCCCTTTTTAATATCGCACAAAATTCATATCCGTCTATATCCGGCATGGATATGTCTGTCAGAATAACCTGTGGTAACGCCTTTTCATTCTGCATCAGCTCTAATGCTTCTTTTACACTTGTTGCTGTCAATGCTTCATATCCCATATTTTGAATAATTTCTTCCAAAATAATAACATTAACTTCTAAATCATCTATAACAAGTATTTTTACCTCTTTTTTCTTTTCAAACTCCATAATCTTCACCCAATTTTGAAAATTATTTTTCCTCTTATTTACAGATTCACTTTTTTCCATTCCTGTCTTAAAACTTTGATTACCTTCTTTTCTTCTTCTTTTGCTTTTTCGTAATCTGCTTTTCGTACTGCCATTCCCAAGCAGAAGGCTGTCTTTTGCAATTCCTTAGAACCTCCCTGTATTAGCTGTTTCAAAGCATCCATATACCCTTCTGCCTTCTGCCAATTACCAAGGTCCATACTAAGATTGAGCTTTTCAAAATTCCCCTGCAATTCTCGGGCATTTTCCTCACTTCCAAAAGCATTCATCAAATCGCGTTCCTGTTCCATTTGCACAATCATCTGCCCTGGATTCCAATTTAACATTTCTTCCACTGGCTCCTGGACTTCTTCCTGTGTTTTCATTCTTACTGTAAACGAGAAATTAGATCCCTTTCCTCGTTCTCCTTCTGCGCGAATACTTCCCCCCATCATTTGGACAAGCTCTTTGGTAATGGCTAACCCAAGACCTGTTCCTCCATATTTTCTGGTAATCGTTGCATCCGCCTGTGAAAAGCTGGTAAATAACTTTTCTTTTCCCTCTGGTGTCAACCCAATTCCAGTATCAACAACCATAAAAAACAGTTCTATTTCATTTCCAATCTGCATGTTTTTCATAACTTCGATACCTACATATCCTTGTGATGTAAACTTTACTGCATTAGAAACCAGATTATTTAGTATTTGTGTTAATCGCAATTCATCTCCAATTAAAATCTGCGGAATATCAGGCGCTACATTCATTACAAAGCGAAGTCCTTTTCTACGCGCAAATGCATTAAACTGTTCCTGACACTTTTTCAAAAATTCTTGAAAGGAAAATTCTTGTTCTTCAATTTGAAAACGTCCTGCCTCTAACTTTGAAAAGTCCAGAATATTATTTATAATTCCCTCCATCGTAGCGCAGCAATCCAAAATCATTTTTAAATAATTCTTCTTTTGGAAATCTGTTTCGTCTTCCAGTATGATTTCTGTATGCCCTTTTATACCATTTAACGGTGTTCGGAGTTCATGCGTAACATTAGCTACAAACGAATCTCTATCTTTCATTGCAGCACGCAACTGCTCTGTTGTTTCCTCCAGCCTTCTCATACTAATCTTTTGTCTAGTCATATTGATTGCCATGCTACAATATACTTTTTTTCCTGCTTCTAACATTAATGGTTCAAGCACATTAAGCCCTACCGGAAAGCAAGTCTTGTTTTTCCTATAAATAACAGTATCTATCACTTCTTCCCTATGATATCCCTCTACAAGTTTTATTTCATTATTCACCTTGCAAAAAACTTCCTTATAAAGTTCACCAATATACATTCCGTATAGCTCTTTTCTACTATAACCTGTTAATTCGCAAGTTCTGTCATTTACATTATTAATACATCCCTGCTCATCAAAGCTGACAATCATTTCCTGACTGTTATCTAACACATAGCATAACAGTTTACTCTGTTCATCTGTCATGTGCACCTCCGCATACAGATTCTATCCCTTTTACTGTTATTCCATCCCGCTCGTTTACTCTTCCTCTTCCGCTTCTTGCTTGTCAATAAAACATAATGCATCATCACTTAACAGCTTCACAGGATCAAGAAGAAGCTTGACATCCTCTCCAATTTTGCCAATTCCATGCACAAACTTATTTTGCACAGAACCATGCCCAAACGAAGGAGGGGGCAATATATTCTCTTCATCAATTGAAACAACCTCTGCAATATTCTCAATAATAAGTCCTACCTCAATTCCTTTTACTTCGATTACAATCACACAGGTTCTGTCATTATATTCAAATACTTTTTTGTCGAATCTATCTGCAACATCAATAACCGGAATAATCTTACCCCTAAGATTAATCAGTCCTTTGATAAAATGCTCTACCTCAGGAATCGGTGTTACCGGTTGCATTTGAATGATTTCATTCACATATTTCAATTCAATACCAAAGACGTCCGTCCCAACCTGAAATGTCATATATTTTCCCTGACGAATATCTTCCAGTTCTTCTCCTTCGGCTATACTTAGCAGCCCTTCCATGCTTTCTTGCATCATACAAATCCCCCATACCTACTTAAATGAGCTCTAACATCTCTAAAGTACTTTTTAACTTTGCCATGTCAATCGGTTTTGCACAGTATACCGTACACCCTAGTTCAAATGCCTTCTTCACATTTTTTTCTTCATTTAACGCAGTTGTCATAATAATCTTAGCCATATCGTCTTCCGAAATACCATGTTCCTTTTCAATCTTTCGAATACTCTTGAGTGCCTGATAACCGTCCATAACAGGCATCATAACATCCAAACAAATAAGATCATAAGGCTTATCTTCCTCTAATGCCATCATAAAAGCATCTACTGCTTCCATACCGTCAACCGTAACATCACATTCACCATACACTGACAAAAACTTTAATATAACCTTTCTACTCGCAAAATCATCTTCAGCAATTAAGATTCTCATCTTTTTCCCGCCTTTCTATTTTTTCCCTAAAATATAATACAATTTCTGAGCAATTTGTCCCAATGGCACCTGATAGTTTACTGCGCCTATCTCATATGCCTCTTTAGGCATACCATATACAACGCATGTACTTTCATCTTGACCTATCGTAACTGCGCCTCTTTTCTTCATTTCTAAAAGTCCTTTAGCTCCATCTCTTCCCATTCCTGTCATCAAAACACCTATTGCATCTTTTCCCGCAACCCTTGAAACCGATTCAAACAACACGTCTACTGATGGACAATGACCGCTTACTTTCGGTCCTGTTCTACATTCCACCTGATAAACACCATTTACCTTAACCAAACGCATGTGTTTGTCTCCCGGTGCCAAAAGAACCTGTCCCGTTTTGACAACATCTCCTGATTTTGCTTCCTTTACATCCACTTCACACTCGTTATTCAATCGTTCTGCATACATTTCTGTAAAGCCTACCGGCATGTGCTGTACCATAACAATCCCAGGTATATCCTTATGCAATTCTCGAATCACCTTATGTATCGCTTCTGTCCCACCGGTAGAAGCTCCCATTGCAATAACGAGATTACTTCTCTCACCCTTTGATTGAAACATATTAGTACTATGCTTATCAAGCCCCGGATACAATGCCTGATGAAGTCTCTCTGGTATCCCTTCCTTAAAAAGTGGCTTATATTCCTCAATTCCTAAATTCTCAAACACTACAACATCCCTGGCTCCCGCCTGATATGCTGCTTCTTTCTGCTCTTTTGGTGCAATTACCACAGTAGAAATTGGAAATTGTGGCATTAATCTTTCCAAGAAAGTAATACCTGACATTCTAGGTAAATCGTTACTTAACAGCATTACATCCGGCCTACACTCTAAAATCTTATCTCTTGCATCATACGCGTTATTTGCTTCTGCAACAACATTAAGCGCCTTATCAGCCTCTATAATCTTCTTCAATGCCTTACTAAGTCCATAAGAACCCGTTACCAGTAAAATCTTCACTTCTCTCATACGCACCTCCACTATTTTCTATATATGGAAGGTTGTATATATTGAAATTTACTATGACACTGGCTAATAGATTCTGTAGAACCAATAAAAAGATAGCCTCCCGGCTCCATCTTGTCATAGATATTTTCCAAAAGTCTAGCCTTCGTCTTTTCATCAAAATATATCATTACATTTCTAAGAAAAACAACATGTAATTTCTTTTTAAAAGGAATCGAATCCATCAGATTAAATTTGCGAAAGATTACCTGGCGTTTCAAGTCATCACGTACCTGGTATTCATTCTCATTTAACACTCTGAAAAATCTCCTCACATAGTGTCGTGGCAAATTTTCCACCGAATCCTTATTATATACTCCGCGAACAGCCTTTTCTAAAACACTTGTATCAATATCCGTAGCTAGAATTGTTGTATCCCATTCCGGATGCTCCAACCCCAAAAAATCCATACATAACATAGCAAGCGTATATGGTTCCTCACCGGAAGATGAAGCCGCACACCAAATTCGCCAATCTTTTGTAGAAGCTTCTTTTGCTTTGAGCTTTGGCATAACAACCTGTTTCAAATATAAGAACTGCTCATATTCTCTCCAAAAATAGGTATGATTTGTAGTCAAAGCATTTAGCAATACTTCTGCCTCTGCACCTGTTGGAAACCGTTCTACCAAATCCATAAACTCGTGATAGGATTGATAACCATTTTTTTGTATATAATTGTCAAGTCGTCCTTGAACTAAAACTTTTTTTTCGTTTAAATCAATTCCTGATTTTCGCTTAATAAATTCTACAATACGCTCAAATTCACGATTGGTAAGCATAGCATTTCCTTCTTTATAATTTTCGTTATTTTCTGACTTTTTAGATATTGGACACAATATAATATATAATTATAGCACCGCGTTTTAGTATTGTCAAAATACTATACGCGGTGCTATGTGAACAGTAACTATTTACTATATACCACTTTTTCTCCAAGACTATCTGCCGTATCTTTATCTAACAGATTCTCAATAATTTTCAAGCCAAACGCAATCGCAGTTCCCATACCACGACTCGTAATCACATGTTCTGACTGAACTACCTCATCATATACTATTTTTGCTCCCACAAGCTCATCTTCCATTCCCGGATAAATACACGCCTCTCTATCCTTAAGCAAGCCCATGTGTCCAAAAATCATAGGTGCTGCACAGATTGCCCCTATCAGTTTACCCTTTTCATAGAACTTCCTAAGCTGTTCAGTCAATTTATTACATGCTTCCAGATTCTTTGTCCCCGGCATCCCCCCCGGACATACAATCATATCCAATGTATTAAAATCTATCTCATCAATTCCCGCATCCATTTCTACAAGAATGTTATGTGCTCCCATTACCTGCTTTTGGTTATCAATGGATATGCATACCGTTTCCACATCAACTCTTCGCAATAAATCCACTACCGTTAACGCCTCAATCTCTTCATAGCCAGTTCCAAAAAATACTCCTACTTTTTTCATGCTCCATTATCTCCTTTTATACAATTGCATTTTTTGTTATTTTAACACACGATACTTTTTTTCGATAGATGGGAATGCTATAATCATATCAGATAAACTATCACGAAAGGATTTTAATCACCATGGAAATAGAACGTAAATTCACTTTAAAAAGATTACCTGCTAATTTGGAAACATATCCTTGTCATATTATTGAACAAGCATATCTGAATACCGCCCCTGTCGTTCGCGTGAGACAGCAGGATGATTCCTATTATCTAACCTACAAAGGAAGCGGCATGATGTCCCGCGAAGAGTACAACCTGCCGCTTGATAAAACTTCTTATGAACATTTACTTAAAAAAGCTGACGGTAATGTCATTTCTAAGAAGCGCTATGTGATTCCTCTTGAAGATCCACAATTTACTTCTGACTTTATACCATTGTCCACGCCAAACCTAGTTATCGAGTTGGATGTTTTTGCCCCACCGTTTGCGCCACTTATTATGGCAGAGGTTGAATTTTCAAGCATAGAAATGGCAAATGCCTTTCTACCACCTGATTGGTTTGATGAAGACGTTACCCTAAACCCAGAATATCATAATTCCAATATGAGTAAAAAAGTGATTGCTCAGCAGCAATCACTCAAAGAATTTGCTCCGCAAATTCTTTATTAACTACCACTATGTTACAGCAATTTCCTAATATTTAAAAATAGTGTGTGCCAGCGCACACACTTTAGCAAGAATTTCTAGCGAAATTCTTGTTTAACTACCTCTACGTTACAGCAATTTCCTATTATTCAAAATACATTCTAATGTTCCACTTGAATATTGGGTCCAAGCATTCCTAGTTTAAAATGCTTCCTGCAAAGCGCAACATAATTGTCATTTGACCCAAGCATAACCTGTTCACCATCTCGAACAATACCTTTTTCATTATAACGCGCATTGCAGGTTGCTTTCTTTCCACACCAACATACCGTCTTAATCTCATGGATAGAATCTGCAATCGCTATCAACCGCTCACTTCCGGTAAAAAGATTATTTTGAAAGTCAGCCCGAAGTCCATAACATACTACCGGCACATCAAAAAAGTCTACAATATCGGACAAAAAATCGATTTGTTCTCTTGTTGCAAACTGAACCTCATCTACAATAATGCAATCAAAAGCTCTAATCTGTTCCTCAGTCATGCGCTGTAACTCTTTTAATAATATACACTCCATCTCAAGCCCAATTCTAGAACGAATCTTTCGTACCCCATCTCTAGTATCTGCTTCTGTCTTACAAAGCAATGCTTTCTGCCCTACTTCTTCATAATTGAAATGAGTCATCAATGCATTTGCTGTCTTAGAGCTATTCATCGCCCCATAATAATAATATAGCTTTGCCATCTTTACTCTCTTACCTTCCTACCCTTTCTCATGCGGATTCTGTGGCCGGAAGCTTCCTTTTTTCCCATAATCATAAAACTTACCAACAACAATACAACACAACACCATACCGTGCGTACTCCATAACGAAGAGACAGATTACCTCCTATTCCTGCTCCTACTGCAAAAACGGCAATAATTCCAAAATAGTACAACGTCTGAAGCAATTGTTCTCTTTTTTTCTCACGAAGATATTCGGATAGCGCTGCCGTACCACTTCTTAGATTACCAATACACATAGTACTTGCATATTGATATCCATTCACCTTACGAAACGCCTGCACCTGCATCGCACAGACAAAAGAGACCAGCGAAGTCGCTGCCAAATTCCATGAAAGTGGCATAAATCCTACTATAATCAAAATCAGCATCTCTATCAATAAAATCCCTTGTCTCCAATGTATTTTTTTCGCAAATTGGAAGCGACTCTGAATTCTTTCTGCGACAAACACGCCAATTGCAAAAGCCATAAGCGGAAACAGATACTGGAATCCCTGCATCCATTCTCCCATAAATAAGTAATGACTCATCAAAACTACGTTTCCTGTTTGTGCATTGGAAAATACCTTATCCCTCACAATATACGTATAGGCATCTTGAAATCCACCTGATAATGCCAAAAAGCAACAGTTTACAAAAGTATCTGACATCTGTTTTTCATTTCTTATCATTCGTTTAACCTTCCTTACTAGGTAATACTATCGTCTTGCATATTACAACGCATACAACTCTGCATATTTTTTCTTAAAATGACGAACTAATGGTTCTGCACTTACTTCCTTACCACAGACTGCCTCTATTACCTGTCTTGGTGCTCGAGTATTTCCATACTGATGAATCTTTTCCCCGAGCCATTTTGTAATCTCCGCAATGCGTCCTTCTCTTAGAATGTCATCCACATTTCCAAGCTGTTCCTGCATTGCATCCAGATACATGCCATCATAAATACTTCCTAATAAATAAGATGGAAAATATCCAAATGATCCACCCGACCAGTGAGTATCCTGTAAAATTCCTTGTGCATCATTTTCTGGTGTTATCTGTAAATACTCCTGCATTTTTTCATTCCACAATGCCGGTAACTCCTCTACACTTACTCCATCGCGAAAAATCGCCTTTTCCAACTCATAACGAAGAATAATGTGCATACAATACGTAAGTTCATCTGCATCTATACGAATAAAACTATTGCGCACATGATTGATTTCCTGATAGAACTCTTCCAATGAGATATTCTGAAACTTTGGAAGCAATGCTCCAAGCTTTTCATAAATCGGCATCCAAAAATTCTTATTTCTTCCTAATATATTTTCATAAAATCTCGACTGGCTTTCATGTATTCCCATATTACTGCAGCCTCCTGCAACCGTTCCATCATAGTCCGGATTCACCTGCTGTTCAAAGATTGCATGTCCACCTTCGTGAATAGCAGAAAACATCGCACTGATTGCATCCTGTTCATGATAATGGTTTGTCACACGAACATCCTTTGACGAAAAATTCATAGTAAACGGATGCTCTGTTTCTCCAACCGTTCCTTTATCCCAATCAAAACCAATGTAATCCAACAAAAGCTTTTGCACTTTCTTCTGCGCTTCTATATCATAATGTCCTGCAAACTTGGTATCATCCGGTTGCTTAGCCGCTAAAATCTGTTTTACCAACGGTACCAGTTCTTTTTTCAGGTCTGCAAACAATCTATCCATCGTATCTGAATCCATTCCCTCTTCATACTGGTCCAGCAACACATTATAAACTTCCTTCTCCGGGTCAGTATAAGCAGCCATCTCACGAGTTTTTGTAATCATCTTTTCTAAATGTGGCGCAAAAATACTGTAATCACTGGCATTCTTCGCTTCCTTCCAAGCATTCTCTGACTCTGCACGTGCCATGACATAGCTTTCGTAAAACTCAGCAGGAATACGCTTATTCTTATCATAATCACGCTTCATACGGGTTACAATAAACTGCCACATAGCATCCAACACATCAAATTCCTCTGGTCTGGCAAGTTCATCAAGCATCGTACCAAGTTCCTCTGACGTTGACAATTTAAACTGCTCTGTCGAGAAAAAGGTAAGCGCTTCTGCATGACCTTCAAACCCAAGCTTTGGTGTATTAGTTTCCATATCCCAAAACAACAACTCCATAACATGATTGTATTGATTCATTCGTTTCAAATAGGATTTCAAATTCTCCAATGTTTGACTCATACTGTTTTTCCTTCCTTATATAACATAAAGGTAGCTTTTCAGCTACATTTATTGTTGTTGCATTTTTTTATACTATAGCAACAGTATATATTTTTCCCATGTAAAAGACAAGTGTGTACCTGTTCTAATTATTACACCAAAAAGACCGGATAGATATTCCGGCCTTCTTCGCGCTTGTACGCATTATATATTATATCTATTCAGCACCTTCATCGCTACTAGTAATTTTCATTTCTAACTTCAAAGTAGCTCTGTGGATGATTACATACAGGGCAAACCTCAGGTGCCTTAAGTCCTACAACTACATGACCGCAATTACGACATTCCCACATTGTTACACCACTCTTTTCAAATACCTGCATAGCTTCTACATTATGAAGTAATGCACGATATCTCTCTTCATGAAGCTTTTCAATTGCTCCAACACCTCTAAACTTTGCTGCAAGCTCTGGGAATCCTTCTTCCTCCGCATCCTGTGCCATGCGCTCGTACATATCGGTCCACTCCGCATTCTCTCCCTCTGCCGCATGAAGAAGATTTTCTGCTGTATCTCCTAACTCGCCTAATGCCTTAAACCACATCTTTGCGTGTTCCTTCTCATTCTCTGCTGTCTTTAAAAATAGCGCTGCAATCTGCTCATAGCCTGCTTTCTTCGCCACGGAAGCAAAATAAGTATATTTATTTCTTGCCTGGGATTCTCCTGCAAATGCCTCCCAAAGATTCTTCTCTGTTTTTGTACCTGCATATGGATTCTTTTTTGACTGACTCATTGTAAATTCTCCTTTCATTTATCACACATTAATAATAAGAATTATTACTGTTTTTATTATATCAAAATCAAAAATTTTTGCAAGAGGTTTTTATATGAAAAATATACCAAGGAGAAGGCTTTTTGTTCTTGACATGGGCTGATTTATTTCACTTTTGTCTAGTAATAGTTGCAATCATTGCACTATTTAAGCAAAAAAATAACCGTCCTCACCCTGCAAAAGTGAACGGCTATTTTATCAATAACTAATGTTGGGCAACCGTTTGTTGGTACTGCCTTTTAACTATATTATGCCATGCATATATATGCATGGCAGTGCTGAACCACATCCTATTTAAACCTAAGATTTCAAACGTATTTTTTATTGAACTCTCATCTAGAACCAATCCTTTTGTACCGCTATAAACCGAATGAGCTGGTATTACCACTTCTTTCATGTTTATCCTGCTTTACTCTCCTGCAATATCCTTCAATGACTTCTTGATCTCCTCTATTGAAGGAAGTGAACTTTCAATCTCCTTCGGAAGAACCTTTGACAACTGATATTCAGAAATACCTATCACTTTTATAAAACTCGAAAAATCGTTTTATATACTTCAAATTCGTCACTGAAAAACCACTCACACTAGGAAATTCCTCTTTCAAAGACCGACTCATCGTCTTATAGAAACCAGTTCCCCATATTGCACTAAAATAAACAAAAAAATAGGAAACCTTGTATTTTCAAGGTCTCCCACTCTTTTTTGAATAATGCGGGTGACAGGAGTTGAACCTGCACGGTCGCCCGCCAGAACCTAAATCTGGTGCGTCTGCCAATTCCGCCACACCCGCATACCTTTGCGGTAATACACATTCTGCTTTCACACAACATGCTCATTTATAATACCAAACACTTCAACAAATGTCAATGGCTTCCTATATATTTTTTACTCAACTAATCTACATTTTTTCACGCACTTAACAGTAAATGTTAAGTGCTGTGTAAACAGTAACTTCTTATACTTCATCCGGTACATTGCGCACAACTTTCTTATAAATAGTAATTAAGAAAATCGTAGACATCAACAATGACATCAGCTCAGCAATTGGGAATGACCACCATACCAGCTGTAAACCGCCGACCTTCGCCAAAATATAAGCAGCCGGAATTAACACAATAAGCTGTCTTGCAACGGAAACAATCATACTGTACATCCCATTTCCCAATGCCTGAAAAATAGATCCGGTAATAATACAGTACCATGCAATTAGAAAATGAATACCAATAATTCGAAGTGCAGGAACACCAATCGCTATCATTTCCGATGAAGCTTCAAACATTCCAAACAATGGAGCCGGTATAAACTCAAAGGCAAGAAATCCTAAAAATAACAGACAAAACGCATACACATAGCTGTATTTCGCCGTTTTAATCATACGACTTCTCTTTCCTGCACCATAATTGTACGCAATAATTGGTACTAAACCATTATTTAAACCTAATACAGGCATAAAGAAGAAGCTCTGAAGCTTGAAATAAACGCCAAATACTGCCGTTGCTGTGGCCGTAAATCCAATCAAAATCAGATTCATACTATAGGTCATAACAGAACCAATTGACTGCATAATAATTGATGGCAATCCAACCTGATAAATCTTTCCGATAGTATCCATATCCGGTTTAAGATTTTTCCAAGAAAACGTAATTTCTTTATTTTTCGCAAGGTTAAAGTACATAACAAGAGTACCACTTACCATCTGACCAATAACGGTAGCAAGCGCTGCACCAGCCACTCCCAGCTTCGGAAGTCCAAACATACCAAAAATCAGAATCGGGTCTAAAATAATATTCGTGATTGCACCTAATCCCTGTGCGATCATACTATGAACCGTCTTTCCTGTCGCCTGTAGCAGTTTTTCACCAATTAACTGCAAACATAATCCCAAAGAACCAACACACACAATAAAGAGATAATCTACTCCCATTTCTAAAATCTCTACATCTGCTGCCGTAACCTGACTTTTGTAAAATGGTCTGACTACCACAAATCCCATAATAATAAACAATACATAATATATGAAAGATAACAGGATTGCATTCATCGCCGTCTTGTTCACACGTTCAAACTTTTTTTCACCTAACTGTTTTGCAAGCAGAGCATTCGCACCAACTCCGGTTCCTACGCCGATGGCAATAATCAATGTCTGTATCGGAAACGCAAGCGAAACTGCCGTTAATGCGTTTTCGCTTAGTTTTGCAACAAAAATACTGTCTACAATATTATATAATGCCTGCACCAGCATAGATGCCATCATGGGCAGTGACATATTTAACAACAATTTATTTACAGGCATAACACCCATTTTATTTTCCTGAACTGCACTATTCTGTTCCTGACTCATAAACTCCTCCTGTAATTCATTATCTTGCACTTGTAAAAATAGTGCATGCCAGCGCATGCACTTTGGCAAGAATTTCTTACGAAATTCTTGTTTCACGCTTACTACTTTTCGAGCACTTTCCCAACGAAAAAAGTACCATTTTTACACAGTTTTCTATATTATCATAAGATATAACAAAAAACAAGCCTACATCCTTTGGATATAGGCTTTAACAGACTATTATTAAATACAAGTCTCTACAAAAATAGCATAGATTGCTTTAATTGCAGTCTCAAAATCATCATTATCAACACCAATAATAATATTTAACTCACTAGACCCCTGGTCAATCATACGAACATTTACGTTTGCATGAGCAAGTGCCGAGAAAATTCTTCCTGCTGTACCTCTTGTAGATTTCATACCACGTCCAACAACAGCAATCAAACCAAGATCTGTCTGAATATCAATATGGTCAGGATTTACTGCTTTATTGATACCGGAAAGTACATTCTGCTCCTTCTCTTCAAACTCAGACTGGTGAACCATCACGCTCAAAGTATCAATACCAGATGGCATATGTTCAAAAGAAATTCCATACTCTTCAAATACCTGAAGAACCTTACGTCCAAAACCAACCTCTGAGTTCATTTGATCCTTTTCAATATTGATAGAAGCAAATCCCTTCTTACCAGCAATACCAGTAATTGTATACTTGGACTTTTGACATGTATGACCTACAATCCATGTACCTGCATCCTGTGGGGCATTGGTATTCTTAATATTGATTGGAATACCTTCCTTTCTTACAGGGAAAATAGCATCTTCATGAAGTACAGATGCCCCCATATAAGAAAGCTCACGAAGCTCACTATATGTAATCATCTCAATTCCTTCCGGATTTTTAATGATACGTGGATCTGCTACCATGAAACCCGATACGTCTGTCCAGTTTTCATATACGTCAGCCTGAACTGCTTTAGCAACGATAGAACCAGTAATATCAGAACCACCTCTTGAAAATGTCTGAACCGTTCCATCCTCCATTGCACCATAGAATCCAGGAATAACTGCTCTTTCTACCTCTTCAAGTCTCTTCGATAATAACTTGTTGGTTAATTCTGCATCAAATACACCAGCTTCGTTAAAACGAATTGCTTCTGCCGGATCAACAAATTCATATCCGAGATAGTTTGCCATGATAATACCGTTTAAATACTCTCCACGGCTTGCTGCATAATGGCTTCCTGCCTTTTTCTTAAAGTTATCAATAATTTTATCGAACTCTGGCTTTAAGTCAAGGTCCAAGCCTAAACCATCAATGATTTCCTGGTATCTAGCTTCAATCTTTGCAATAGCTGCTGTAAAGTCATGATTCTTCTCAGCCATATCATAACAGCCATAAAGCATATCTGTTACCTTTGTGTCCTTATCAAAACGCTTACCAGGTGCTGAAGGAACAACAAACTTTCTATCTGCATCTGCATGGATGATTTCGCCAACCTTCTTGAACTGTTCTGCACTTGCTAATGAACTTCCACCAAATTTTACTACCTTTTTCATGATTCTATATTACCTTTCTCGTCTTAATCACTTCTACGACATATTCACCGTCTCAGCATATTAGCAATAGCTTTATGCATTGAAAAGCTTATCAATAAGCTTATGTCCCTCTGCTACATAATTGCCACTTGCCGTTGCTTCCTTTTCACTATAATCCCAGCTTCTGCTCTCTTCTGCTGTACTATCATAAAGCATATAAGGAACTTCCTTATCTGTATGGGTTCTTACACGAATCGGTGTCGGATGATCCGGAAGAACGAGCATTCTGAAATCTACGCCCTGTTCTTTGAGCTTGCTCTCTAATGGTCCAATGACGCGCTTGTCAAGATTCTCTATTGCCTGAACCTTTCTTTCAACACTTCCCTGATGTCCCATTTCATCTGGAGCTTCTACATGCACATAAACAAAATCATAATCTTCTTTTGTAAGTGCATCAACTGCTGCCTGCATCTTTCCTTCATAGTTTGTATGTAATCCGCCGTTTGCACCTTCTACTTCCACTACACCCATAGAAGCGCCAACTGCAATACCCTTCAATAAATCTACTGCGGAAATCATCATACCCTTCTTTCCTGTCTTTTCCTCGAAAGATGAAAGCATAGGCTTTGTTCCTGCCCCCCAGAACCAACAACAATTGGCAGGATTTAATCCTTTTTTCTTACGCTCAATATTAATCGGATGATCCTTTAAAATCTCATAGCTTTTCTTCATCATATTACGAAGCACTTCATCCTGTGGAAGATGCTGCCCAATCACCTGAGTCAAAACATCATGAGGCTGAACCAAATCAATAACCTCACCCTTATCCCAGATTAAGCAATGACGATAGCTAGTTCCTACATAGAACTGATACATTTCATTTTCAAGCTCTTTTCTCACTGCCTCTAACAAAACAGCACATTCTTCTGTCTCAATCTCGCTAGAACTATGATCGATAATCGTTTTTTCTTCAAAAGGAACATCATCATCAGAGATTGTAACAATATTACATCTAAGCGCAACATCCGTATCCTTCATCGGAACACCAATACTTAAGGCTTCCAATGGAGAACGTCCTGAATAATATCTCTTTGGGTCATAACCAAGTACAGAAAGATTTGCTGTATCAGAACCCGGCTTCATTCCTTCTGGTATCGTATGCACAAGACCTACCTCTGAGAGCTTACTTAAACGGTCAAGATTAGGAGTATCGGCATACTCAATCGGTGTTTTTCCACCTAACTGCTCAATCGGCTCATCAGCCATGCCATCCCCAAGAACAACTACATATTTCATAACTTTTTTCCTTTCTGCTCAACAAGCTTGCCTCCATGCAAACTTGGTAACTGAAAAATCTTTCTAAATTATTTTTCAGTTTTTAGTCCATACGAATCATGTTAATTACATTGCCAGCCTTTTCAGCTTTTGCTTTGTATTCGCTTTCTGTCATTTCTCCTGTAACAAATCCGCACTCATCAGCGCTTACGCTTTCAAGGAATTCTACCTTTCCAAAGTTCTGTTCAATCGCAGCCTTATCTGTAGAAGCCACACGAACAAAAAATCTTCTGCTTGCGCTATCGATTGGAGAAATCTCTAACTTTTCATCTTCCCATACGATATTTACATGCTTTCCAAGGTGCTTTGCACAATCAATAACGTCTGCTACAACCGCACTCGCTGTTGCAAGCTTTCCTGCACCCTTTCCATAGTACATAGTATCTGCTACCATGTTACCTTTTACAAGAACTGCATTAAATACATTCTTTACGGAAGATAATGGATTCTCTGAATTAACTACGAATGGAGCTACCATTGCATAATACTTACCGTTCTTGTTTACACTCTTTGCAAATAATTTAATTGTAGAATCCATCTGCTTAGCATAAGCAAAATCAGCCTTTGTAATCGCTGTGATACCTTCTGTATAAATATCTGCAAAATCAACATTCTTTCCATATGCAAGCGAAGTAAGAATTGCAATCTTTCTTCCTGCATCATATCCACATACGTCAGCTTCCGGATTTGCTTCTGCATAACCCTTTTCCTGTGCACGCTTTAATACTGCTTCAAAGTCTGCTCCATCTAATTCCATCTTAGTAAGAATATAGTTGGTTGTACCATTTAAGATACCTGTAATGGACTCAACTTCTTCCTGTGCAAGAGAAGTAATAAGTGGTCTGATAATCGGAATACCACCACCAACACTAGCTTCAAAGAGATAGCTGCAATTGTGAGCCTTAGCAACCTTAATCAATTCCGCACCGTGCTTCTCTACTAACTCTTTATTTGAAGTACATACGCTCTTTCCACTCTCTAATGCACGCTTTGTAAATTCATAAGCTGGCTTCACACCACCCATTGTCTCACAGATGATAGCAACCTCTGGATCATTTAAGATTACTTCTACATCATGCACCAATACATCCTGTACAGGATCATTTTCGAAATCACGAAGGTCAAGAACATATTTTACCTGAAGCTCATCACCAAGCTTCTTCTGAATAGTCTCATTATTCTTATTAATCACCTCAAAAACTCCGCTTCCTACTGTACCGTATCCAAAAATTGCTACTTTAACCATTTTTTCATTCTCCTTCAATGTATTTTTCATATTAATAGCCATGTCATTTGCATAACCTGCGAACTTTGGGCCGTAGGCCCAAAGTTACGTGCAAAAATTCGATTTTCGCACTATTCTCTAGCTAATACTTTCACATTATGCACGCCCGTTTTCTTTTCCATTTCAAGTACCATTTCTGACACATCTCCTGTCGTGTCAAGAATTTGAATACTCAATGATAAAGAAGCAATTCCATTAATAGGAATCGTCTGATGGATTGTTAAGATATTGGCACCAAATTCCGCCACAATCTTCAGCACATCCGATAACAATCCCGGTTCATCATTCATCTGACAGGACAAAGTAAGTGTTGTACCTTGTGCAGAATCATGGAATGGGAAAATATCATCCTTGTATTTATAATAAGAGCTTCTACTAATCCCTACCATATCCACAGCTTCCTGCACAGACGCTGCTTTTTGAGTATCAATCAGTCGATTTGCTTCTACAACCTTAAGTAATACCTCTGGCAAAGCTCTTTGCTTCACAACAAAATATACGGTTGTGTTTTCCATATTCACCCTCCAAAGTGTTTGCTCAATAGCAGGTACTTACAAAAAATTCTTGCGATATTCTTGTTTACGACCACTACGTAACAGCAATTTCTTATTACCCAAAAACATGTATCCTTAGCACAAAAACATTCCTTATTTTCTGTTCTTGTATTAAAGACATTTGTTCGCCACCGTGATACATGATAGCATAACGCACAAAAAAGTGCAACAGTTTTTGTTGCACTTTTTAAATAATTTTACG
>JAXJRB010000113.1:0-3759 GCA_036310845.1 Lachnospiraceae bacterium
ACCATAGTTTAAACAAACTTTATATTGCTTTAGAAACGGCAACCTACATCTGAAGTATATCAGAATTGTGAATTCCTATTTATCTAACAGCCTTGACACAGTTCAGCTGACGCCCCCAATAGCAAGGCAAGAATCATAAAGCGCAAGGCTTTACGATACTTGCCTTACTAGTTAATTGGAATAGCTGAATACTTATAAAAACACTGACACCCCGATTCACATCGGAGTGCCAGCCTAGTTAACCAAATATATAAACAATGAAAAAAAGAATGTTTATTACATAAATTTATTCCAATCAACCGCAATACGCTCTGATTGCATACCATTCAGCCTACGACCTGCACCATCAAGATTATCCTTTAGCAATCTATCCACTTGCTTTTCCGTACTGATAGAAGTAGTGTAAAAATGATAGATGTCGGAATCTTGAAGTTTATATAAGGTCTCTGCGGCATCCATAATCTTTTTCTTATCTGTAGTCCTATTCAATAAGACATCTGCCACATTACCCAACTCTTCAAAAGTACAGGCTCCCGAAAATTCCGGATCAGGAATAGACTCGGAAGACATCAATTCCTTCATATCCTCTTGCGACAATCTTTTCTGCGGTACAAAATTATCCTCTACATCTTCCGGATTGACATCCTCATCAACAGGTAACTCAACCTGCTTCAACTCTATTGAGCGTGTCGGAGTCTTGCGAGCGACTTCAGGGTCTTCATAATAGATAATATTGGACTTACCCATAACCTCATTCGGATCATCAAAAACCATAGGTTTGATTTTAGGCTTGGGCTTGGGCTTTTCTTCTACGGGTGACTTCAATGTTTCATCTTGTGAAGTGTCTTCAAATCTCTTGGCAAGTTCCTCTACTATTGCTTGAGCTTCCAAATCAGAATAAGATGAAGGTTGAAATGCTTGCTCTTCAGACTGTACCTTCTGCAACATAGGTCTTTGCATTCTGGCTTTTCGTCTGTCCTTCCTCGCTTTCTCTTCCATCCGTTTCTTTCGATACTTCCACAATCTGATACGGGCAATACGAGCCCAATTGTGTAACATATTCCAGAAGTCATACATTCGCTGACTGAAAATCATATTCCATACTTTGTATAATATATAGGTTGCTGATACTGCCTTAACTGATAAATAAAAAATGGTTGTTGTCATAGTTGTTAAATTTTAGGTGGTGAAAATCGTTCTTTATAAAGTTGAGTTATCTCCTCAATGTTAAGTTCTATATGCTCTGCTATAATGTTACTGAGATAGCTTGCAATGCTGGTCTCTGGAGCAATCACGGGCAAAAAGTTCTTGATTTGCTCGTATAGCTGACGGTTCAGATACACTTGAACACGCCCCGACATAGGTGTATTCATCAAATACTTCTGTCTATAGTTGCTCTCTTCCTTTTTTTTGCGAGGCTTGGGCTTTTCTTGCACCACCTCTTCAACAGGTTCTTCCTCGGTGGTTATGGCTTCATTCAGAATCTCCTGTACAGAAGTTTCATTCTTAGAAACATTATCAGGTTCCCGCCCTGCCATATACCCCCTTATAAGATCCTCATCGACTTTTACGCTCTTCTTTGCCATAGTTATTTCAGTTTAAGTATTTCAAGAAGTTCATTGGCAAGTTCCTGTAATCCGCTTCCTTTGAGTTGCCCCGCAGGAGGAGGCAACAGCGAACATCGGAAATAGGTACGGGACGACATCGATAACTCCTTCTCGTATCGACAAAGTTCTGGGATACTTGATTTCAGTACTTTTAATCCTGTCTTCTCCATCAACTCCGAATAGTTCTTGAGTACCTCCACATTGCTCCTTCGCTTTACCTTCGTCCAGAACATATAGATGTCCTTAAGCGGAATGCCTTTCTTTTCTGCCAAGAATCTCACCACACTGCTTGCGAAGCTGAAACTGCTATCCATTACAAAGTTGTCGGCAGCAATGGGAGTCAATACATAATCCACATTGAAAATGGTCTGTAAAACTCCGGGGACATCCATAGAACCTGGGAGGTCAATAAAAATGATGTCATACTCTCCAGTTTCAGCAAACTCTCCCGCTGTGGCGCGGGCCTCTTCGGGCCTTACCCTTTTGATAGGATAAATCTTACAACCTCGAAGTCTTTGCTCTTCAAGAAGCGTCATATACCTCTTGTTTTTCTCCACCATCTCCTTGTCTCGTTCGCGGAGATTATAAAGGCTACGCTGGGTAGCATCACAATCCACGATGGCTACACTCTTATCCATCGTATAGTTCAGGAGGCTGGCAAGGGCTACCAACATTGTACTTTTACCAACTCCACCTTTCTGGTTGCTTACTGCAACAAATACTGGCTTTTTCTTCATAACTGTAAATTTTTTAATGGTTAATTACTTATTACATTATTTGTCTATTACTTGGTTTGTTGGTTACTTGGTGATATGGTGACATTGTGCTCACCAACCAATAAGTCAACCTTTGTTTGTTGCAACGCCCCAATAATGCAATAATTATTTGCTTGCTTACTCTCACAATTTCACCATTCGTTAATCGCTTAATCGGGCAATCAATTATTGGTTTGTTGCACCATTTCTGACGCAAAGAAATAGCGAAAAATTGGAATAATCACTATGTCGTCAAGCCTCTGACTACACATGTCATCATATGTCATCACATAGCATATAACTCTCTATTTACCAATAGAATACACCTGTCTAACTTTGCACCCGAAAGGTCTATGGACGCACGACGAACGGAGTTTTCGGATGCTTCTCTCTGAGGGGAACGGCGATAGCCAATTTTACGAAGGAAAATTCATGTTCAAGCGAACATAGCAAGTTGTGTTTTGGGCAGCCCGAAACGATTCGGGCAACCCCAAAACAACTTGCCACTCGCCTGACGGCTCGGGGAGGGATTCACTCCAAAGTCGTGAATCCATAGCGGAAGTTAGTAACCAATAAAATGTAAAGTTATGGCAAATGACAAGAGACAAACAAGAAGAGATGTAACAGGAAGGCGACCTAAAAAGGATCCCGCTGTTTATCGTTACGGCATTAAACTAAATGCTGAAGAGAACGGACAATTTGAATTGCGGTTTGCAAAGTCTGGTCTTAAGTACAAGGCAAGATTTATAAAGGCAATGATTCTTGACCGTGAGATGAAGGTAGTAAAACTCGACAAGGCGGCTATGGATTACTACATACGCCTCACGAATTTCTATCATCAGTTCCAAGCCATCGGCAACAACTACAACCAGACGGTGCGAGCCGTAAAAGCCAATTTCGGAGACAAGCGGGCATTTGCCCTTGTCGCCAAATTGGAGAAAGCCACACTGGAGTTGGTAGTGCTGAGCAAACAGATTGTCGCCCTCACACGCGAGTTTGAGGAGAGACACTTGAACCGTAAAAGCGGAGGTTGATATGGTGGCTAAGATCAACAGAGGTGCTTCGCTCTACGGAGCCATCATCTACAACCAACAGAAGGTAAACGAGGCGACAGGGCGCATCATAGCCGGCAACCGTATGATTACCGATTCTATCTACGACCCTGACAGGATTGTCCGTCAAACGATGTTCGCTTTTGAGAGTTATCTCGCTGCCAACCGCAACACCGAGAAGCCTATCCTGCATATATCGCTCAATCCTACATTGGACGACAATCTTACCGATAGTCAGTTTGCGGATTTGGCCAGAGCCTATATGCAGAAGATGGGCTATGGCAACCAGCCCTACATCGTCTATCTCCACGAGGATATTGACCGCAGACATATACATATTGTATC
>JAXJRB010000114.1:0-4976 GCA_036310845.1 Lachnospiraceae bacterium
AGGTACAATCATTGAAAACGCAAATAAATAATACATACCTGTTGACACTGCACCTTTTACTCGTGTAATATACCATGCACACATAGAAGTACACAGAATAATCACAAATACAGAACCTACTGTTATAAACAAAGAATATCCAAATGCTTTTGGAAGCTCAATCTTCTCAATACCACTGATATAGTTTTCCCATCCGACAAAGGACTTTGCATCCGGAAGCTGGAATGGTCTGTTACTGATAAATATTTTTCTCTTAAAAGAATTATAAATAACGATTATTATTGGCATGACATAAATAATAGATAAAAGGGAAAAGAATAATGTCAATACCCATCCATGTTTTGCTTTTCTTACATTTGTCATTATGCCTGTACCTCCTTACTTCTGCTAAGCTTAAGCTGTACCATAGCAATTACTGCTACTGCTAAAAAGAAAATAACTGCCTTAGCTTGACCAACGCCTTCCCATCCTGTTCTTCCGTAGAAGGTATTGTAAATATTCAATGCAAGCATTTCTGATTTATTGGATGGTTCACCTGCTGTTAATGCCAAGTTCTGATCATATAGCTTGAATGAATTGGTCAATGTCAGGAATGAACATATAGTAATAGACGGCATAACCATCGGAAGGGTTACGTGTCTTAATAATTGTCTGTTGTTAGCACCATCAATTTTAGCTGCTTCAATTAATTCTCCCGGAATATTCTGAATACCTGCAATATAGATAATCATCATGTATCCTACCTGCTGCCAGATCATCAATATTACAAGTCCCCAGAAGCCATATGAAGAGCTGTATGTAAGTGTTCTATCGAATTTAAGTAAAATACCGTTCAAAATCAACTGCCAAATGTAACCAAGAATAATACCACCAATTAAGTTAGGCATGAAAAATACTGTTCTAAAAACATTTGTTCCTTTAACTCCTTTTGTCAAGAGCATTGCTACTGCAAAAGCAAGAATATTAATTGCTAATACGGACACTACCGTGAATAAAGATGTATACCAAAGTGCATGGATAAATGTGTCATCTCCCCAGATTCTAATATAATTCTTTATTCCTACAAATTTTGCATCTGTTACTGTTGTAAATTCACAAAATGACAAATATACACCAAGAATAAATGGTAAAATAAAACCAATCGAAAATGCTGCAAACGTCGGTAATGCAAATACCGGGAAATATCTTTTAATCGCTTTTTCCATTTTAACTCTCCTCTTTTAAAATGGGTGGACAGATAGCTTTACTGTCCACCCTTTTATATTACTTTCTTAAGCAGATTCCTCTACTATCAATAGACGAACTAGTTATTTACTGCTGTGTATTCTGTAGCCCATCCTTCAACGAATGCTGTCTTAACTGCATCCCAGTTACCTGTTCCCTGAGCATACTCTAAGAGTGCACTACCAACGCCATTCTTCCACTCTTCTGATGGCATTGTTGTAAATGTCCAAGCTACTGCCTTCTTACCGTTAGAAACATAGTCATTAGCAATATTAATTAATGGATTTGTTGCTGGGTAATTGTCAAATGCCTTGAATGGACATACAAATCCCATTTCAGATGAAAGTGCTGTACATCCAGCTTCAGATGTTACTACCCACTTCATGAAGTCAAGAGTTGCCTGAATATCTTCTTCAGGAGCATTCTTGTTTACACACCAGTAGTTCTCACTACCTGTACAAAGTCCCTGATTCTCTTCACCTTCCGCACCGATGTAGATTGGAAGCATTCCAAGAGACTCATCTGCCATACCATTTGCACTTAAATCACCGTATGCCCATGTACCATTCTGATAGAATACTGCTTCACCAAGAGCGAACTCAGCTGTAGCATCTTCACCAGTTTTGCTTGATAATACTGTTGGAGCACATGTTGCATCTGTAATATAAAGATCCCAAATTGCCTTATAATTATCAATGTAAGTACCCTTAATCGCATCTGTTGCACCGATTCCATCTGCCTGATATTCATAGTAGATTGGAAGATTTGCAAGATGTGTCTTGAATCTCCAGTCAGAGCTTGAATCCATACCTGCTGATGTGAATGCACCCTTAACACCAAGGTCATCCTTATTTGCCTGAATGCTGTCTGCAACAGCCTTTAACTGTTCGAAAGAGTTGATTTCTTCAACACTCTTTACTACTGCGTAATCTTTTCCGAAATATGTATTTAAGATATCAGCATTGTAAATGATACCGTATGTTTCAACTACATATGCAAGACCCTTAACTGCATCGCCTTCTTTTAAAGCGAAATCATCACTCTTTAACTCAGCGTATACATCAGTTCCTGACATGTCATAGCAGTAATCACTCCATGTTGCAAGTCCTACTGGTCCGTTTACCTGGAATAATGTAGGAGCTTCTGTCTTAGCGATTTCTGACTTTAATGTAGATTCATATGTACCAGAAGCTGCTGTCTGAACTGATACCTGAACACCTGTCTCTTCTGTGTACTTTGCTGCTAGTGCTTCCCATGCCTGTGCCTGCTCTGGCTTGAAGTTTAAGTAGTATACTTTACCAGCTGAAGCTGTGTCTACATTTGTGTCTGCTGCTGGAGCATCTGTCTTCACTTCTTCTTTCACTTCTGTTGTAGCTGCCTTATCATCAGTTGTTGTCTGAGCTGGCTCACTGCTTCCGCATCCTGCTAACATAGAAGCTACCATTGTTGCACTAAGTACTGCACTTAATAATTTCTTTTTCATAATTAGAATACCTCTTTTCTTAATAAATTGTAAAAACCCCTGCCCTCGGCAACGTTATCGGTAACGTTTCCGATTGACAAAGTCATCATAGCATTATGTACACTAAAAAGCAACCCCTTAATTACATTTTTGTCAAATTCCTTGTATTTTTACTTCTTTTTTTGTGCATTTTTACAATAATTTTAAACAATCCTTAAACACTATTTACTTGTTTTGTAGTTTATGGTTAAATTACCACATGTTATATTTTCGTTCTTTGTTTTTATCTTTTTCCAGCTTCTTTCACTATTTCTTCTATCTGTTTCAATATTCTTTTTACGATTTTCCACTTCTCTTTTATAAGTCACCATTCATGATTTCTATGCTTTCTATTCTTATTTCTCAATTACAATAGTATGAAGATACCGCAGACAGATGAAGTCATTAACAGCACTTTTGAAATTTCTCAATTGCACTAGTATGAAGCTACCGAGTAATGATTAATCACTTACACCGAAGGTGCCATGTAATACTCCCTTCTATAGTTACTTCTGCTACATTGCCGAACAAATAGGTTCACTACATATCCAAATTTTCTATTTTTTTATTAAGGAGGTATTCTTATTTATGTACGAACAAATGCTTGCCGAATACAATCGGTTACAACATCAAATCAATTCTTTACAAGAACAGATTGCACAATTGCCAGAGGGAAAGTTAATCTGTGTTCACAATAATAAATATCTTAAATGGTTTCAAAGCGATGGACATACCATGCAATATATCCCCAAAAAGGAAAAGAGGCTTATTGCTGAATTAGCTTCAAAAAGATATTTCTCTCTTTTATCAGAAGATTTATCTCAAGAAAAGAAAGCAATTGATGCCTATTTAAAGAAACATAACAAAGACATCGGTAAAGCACAGCATTTACTTATTCAAAAACCTGAATACCGAGAATTCATAGCCTCTTGCTTCACCCCTGTCACTCAAGAATTAGCAACTTGGTCGACAACCCCATATACCAAAAACAACGCCTATCCCGAACAACTCATACACAAAACAGTTTCCGGAAACCTAGTTCGTTCAAAATCAGAAGCAATGATTGATATGTATTTGTACACTAATAAAATACCTTTTCGTTATGAATGTATGCTTCAGCTAGGCAGCACCTCTTTCTTTCCTGATTTTACAATTCGCCACCCTAAAACAGGTGACCTGTTTTACTGGGAACACTTCGGTATGGTAGATAATACACTTTACTGCCAAAATATGACCTCCAAGCTTCAGCTTTATATTGCGCATGGCATTATTCCTTCCGTTCAATTAATTACTACATACGAAACGAAGGAACGCCCTTTAAGCATAGAACTAATTAAAAATATAATTGAACATTACTTTCTTTAAGTTATTTATTTTTTGGACATATGCAACACTTTTATTATGTCTATGTCCAATTATCCACCTCTTCGCCACTGCTTTTCCTTGGTTTTGGACATATACACTAACCTCACCCTTCCTATGTCCACAAAATAGGCTATTTCTTGGACATATTAGAGCTTTTTGTATTCTATATGTCCAAACACCTTATTATCCCCTTAATTTTGACTACTTTTTGGACATTTTCCCTTACTTTTATCTCTATATGTCCAATTCCCATATCTATCCCACTGCTTTTCCTTGGTTTTGGACATATACACTAACCTCACCCTTCCTATGTCCACAAAATTGGCTATTTCTTGGACATATTAGAGCTTTTTTTATTCTATATGTCCAAACACCTTATTATCCCCTTAATTTTGACTACTTTTTGGACATTTTCCCTTACTTTTATCTCTATATGTCCAAACACCTTATTATCTCCTTAATTTTGACTACTTTTTGGACATTTTCCCTTGCTTTTATCTCTATATGTCCAATTTCCATATCTATCTCTTTTTAAAATGTACGCCATAGTGTGGACACGTAATAATAGAGTTTATACCCAAATAATTAAATTTGGGGATGAATCTTTCCTACTAGCATTTAGTACCTGACATAAGCATATCGCTTCCCTGTTTGCGTATAATTCTCGACATATGCATATCGCTTACTGGTTTGCAATAGTACATGCCAGCGCACACACTTTAGCAAGAATTTCTTACGAAATTCTTGTTTAACTACCACTTCGTTACAGCCATTCCCTATTAGAACAAAGTGGACAAGTCCACATCATCTCCCTAAATCCCTCTCTCTAGAGGGACTTGTTCACTTTGTCGCGCGAATCGCATATCACGAAGTGATAATTTCATTA
>JAXJRB010000115.1:0-2690 GCA_036310845.1 Lachnospiraceae bacterium
GTGCTTGTCATGTTGTACAAGCACCGGTTTGGGTTTGGTTGTACCAAAGACAACCCCCGGTTAAGCCGGGGGGTAAAATAATAGCTTCTAGCGAGGAGTAAAGTAGACAAGAAAAAAGCTCCCCATTATAGTAGAAGTGGTTTGCCAACCACACAACTACCATAATGAGGAGGTCTTCATCGTGAAAAATAAAGACGTTAATAGTTTAGAACATACATCGTGGAGATCTGTTCTTTGAATAATGAAATTATTTCCAGTATCACGGGCAGATAATTGATCTTTGTGGTATAATACTCTAATGGTAGACTCTGTACTACCAAGTTAACCGTGTGGAAGAAAAGAAAAGGCCCAACCCCCATATCAAGAGTTGAGCCTAATATCATAAATCACATTCCCAAAAATCCTTTTGCAAATACTGCCGCGCATACCGCGCCGACGAAAGGTGCAATGCCGGGAACAAGCAATCCATACTGCCAGTCGTTATCCGTTTTATTCTGAATGGGTAGCAACGTATATGCCAGGCGCGGACCCAAGTCACGGGCTTGGTTCATGGCAAATCCAGTTGGGCCTCCAAGTCCCATGCCTACTGCCCATACCAAGATACCTACGCCAATGGGAAGAATTTCTTCCGAAGTATGGGCGATCCCCAGAACGGAAGACAAAAACACAAATGTCGCAAACGCCTCCACAAAGAAATTCCTGGGAAGATTTCGGATATTGGGGTTCGTGGAAAAGATATTTCGGATTGCAACTGGATCTACCACGCCCTCACTTGCTTTAAAATGATCCGCATACATAACATAGACAATGCAAGCTCCACAAAGTGCCCCGAGAAATTCTGCAACACAATAGGGAATAAAGCATTTCCAGGAGATCATGCCCAGAATTGCCTGAGCCAACGCCATTGCAGGATTGAGGCAAACACCTCCAAAAACGAAAATAACAACAGTAATGCCAAATCCCCAAGTAGTAATTGCAAATAAATGTCCACTTCCCCGGTACTTTGTCTTATTCAGCACTTCATCGCAGTGAACGCCCACACCAAATAAAATCATCAGGGCCGTTCCCAGAAACTCTGCCACGATATTATGTAACATCTTGATTATCCTTTCTCTCTCTTCTGCAATTATCCTTCTACAACGACACCCAGGCCATCAGGAATAACCACAACCTTTGCATTCCTACCCTTGAGTGCAAAGGCCTTTTCCAGTGCCTCATCAATGGTGGATGCCAGTTCCATATGCAATCCGGAAACTAGCTTGGGGTCTACAAGATCTGACACCAAAATCACTTTATGATGCACCAGGATCCGGGCAAGAATCTGGCTAGTCCACTGTTCCGGAACTGTCTCAAGTCTGGGGGTATGAATAGCCTGTTCCAGGAATTCCTTTGGATCCTTTACATTTGCAACATTATCATAGAATCCCTGTCCCCCATGGCCGTCACGGCAACCTGCGACCATAATGATAACGCCACCTTCGGGAAGCGTTGCCTCTGCGGCAGTCATTCCCTTGACTGCCTGATAAATGTTCTGATCCAGAGGATATCCGCCATTTGTGGAAATGGCAATGTCACAGTCCACCTTTTTCACGCTCGCCAGAGAGCGCACAAAATTGCACCCCTTCTCGTGCGCTTTCTCCATATCACCCGCAAAGGAGCCGATGATCTTATGATTTCCGTTTAAAACCACGTTGATGATAAAGGCAAGTCCTGCTTTCCTTGCGGCATAAACCATATCCTCATGAATCAGGTTATGCATCAGGTTTCCGGTACGGGAACACTTATCATTAATAAATTCTCCGCTGTGGTTTGCCATGATCGTTTTATAAGAAGCAATACCGGGAAGGACAGACTTTCTTCCACCTGAAAATCCCGCAAAAAAGTGCGCTTCAATAAATCCTTCGGCAATCAAAAGATCAGCCTCAGCTGCAATCCGATTGATGATGCATTCACCGCCACTTGGCAGGGTTCCTATTTTTTTCATGGCGCTGTCATCTGTTGAAATGTGCATGACGATTTCTTCATTTTCAACGATTTCTTCGCCGTATTTGCTGATCAGTTCTTCCTTTGTGCTCGGACGATGGAATCCAGTTGCAACCAGAATCCGGATTCTTGCATCCGGCGATACACTTCGGATTCTGCGAAGAAGGATCGGTGTAATGATTTTAGACGGAACAGGACGAGTGTGATCAGAGCTAATAATGACAATGTCCTTCTTCCCTTTTGCAAGTTCCTCTAAGCTCTGTGAACCAATGACATGGTCCAGAGATTCCTCTACAATTTCCTTTTCGCTTTTCTCACTGACATAGTCGCTCTGTCTGCCAACAAGCATGCCGGCAAAATTTTCGTCTGCCATACTGATCCGCATTTTTCTTTTGTCATACGGCACTTCCATTTCAAACATAATTCATTGCTCCTTTCTAAGTTCTTTTAGAGTATAGAATGTTTTTGAAAGGGAAAAAACCACATTTGATAGTAACATTTGTTAATATCTTATATTTAATATAGAAAAGTAAAACAATAAGGAGATTCCGAATGGACAACGCCTATCTTTTGTCTTTCTTGACTCAGAAAAATATCCCCACAATTACCCGTAAACACCATACCTACCTGACTTATTATGGGTTGGAGCAGCAATACACCTATGTTCTCAAAGAAGGAGTTATTAAAACCAGCATTATTCTCAAAGA
>JAXJRB010000116.1:0-31376 GCA_036310845.1 Lachnospiraceae bacterium
AATAGTGCGTGCCAGCGCACGCACTTTGGCAAGAATTTCTTACGAAATTCTTGTCTAACTGCCACTACGCTACAGCACTTTCCTATAAAGGAACAAAGAATGTGCTTTGCACATTCTCGCGCCGAGCGCGGTCGTTTGCGACATACTACAACTTCGCGCGAGGATGCGCATATTAATTGTATTCAATAGGATAGTTCGGAGAACTTTCCTATTGAATACAAAAAAAATCAAGGATTTGCTATTTTCAAACCCTTGATTTCTCTAATCATTTAAATAAAACAAACAATTAAGCTTCAACAACAGTCTTCTTGTTGTATGAACCGCAAGCCTTACATACTCTATGAGGCATCATTAAAGCGCCACACTTGCTACACTTTACTAATGTAGGAGCACTCATCTTCCAGTTTGCTCTTCTCTTATCTCTTCTTGCTTTAGAAGATTTATTCTTTGGACAAATAGACATTGTTACACCTCCTTATTTGCGTTAAAAATATCTTTAATCGCTGCCATACGGGGATCCGGAACGAAATCATCACATCCGCATTCTCCGTCATTCAGATTTTTACCGCATACTTTACAAATTCCTTTACAGGACTCGCTGCATAAAACCTTCATTGGCCAATTCAATAATATTTCATTATTGATTAATTCATCCACATTTAAGTGATATCCCTCAACAAACTCCATCTCCTCTGACTCTTCTTCATTATCAAAACAGTCAGGTGATAAAGCTCTGAATGAAAAGGATAAATCAAATGTATAAGCAACATCTTTTAAGCATCTGCCACATTCCATATCAAACGTTAGTTTAACACTTCCTTCAACATTTGCCTTAGATTGTCCTGCGTTAGAAAGCTTCAATGCAACCGGTGTCTTTTCCTTAATAGAATAAGTACCCAACTGACATGTAAATGTCTCCGGTTCATAAGGAACGGTAAGTTCCTGCATTCGTCCTTCATTTGTAAATACATCTGTCAAATTCACTAACATAGTAGACTCCTATCGCACACTAGAATATTATACATACGCATAATATGTTTGTCAACATTTTTTCGAATCATATTTTTTACAATCATATTTTTTCATATTTTTCATATTTTTTCAATAAGTTACTGTTCACTCCGTTCCAGTAACGTGCAAAAATCCATTTAGATTCGCTTTCAGCGATGGGATTTTTGCTTATTGTATCATTTTCTTACGGTCTCAGCAGTAAATGCTTCGACCTACTGAATAGTTACCAATAATCTATTACTTCATTATAGTACAATTGTAAAATTATTCAATCCAATTGCCGCATTATAATTCATTTCTTTTGCACTCTTTCGAACAAGGTGAATTCCTATCGTTTCTCCTATCATACTCTGATTTTCATCATCGTATTGAATTGGATTGAACGGCACTCCATCATCACGTATTCGTAATATAATATCATCATCCAAAACAATAATTCGGATATCAATAGAATGTATTTTTCTATCTGTAAATCCATACTTTACAATATTCCCTACAATTTCTTCAATACATAGTGCAAGTTTTCCTACTTTATCTTTATTATCCGTATACTTCAAGCAAAATTCATGAATACGGTTTGACAATTCCATAACCTGATCCATGTCATTTGTCAACGATATATCTAACACTCTTTCTGGATAAGGAGTAAAATCTTCTGACAAAAGCATCATATCCCGCCAGCTCTTTGCCCACTTTCCAGTCTTACACCTAATCACAACATATACCAAAGCAATTGTCAATATCTCTGCACCAAAAAAAGATATCCATACTGCATCGGTTCCTAAAACCGTTGAACAACTAAACGCAATCAAAACAACAAATACGAGATTATGTACCACACTAATCAAGTTTGCCATGAAAAGCTTTTTCGTACACTGATAAAAATAAAGCAACACGATACATACGAGAGCAAAAGGAATACTAAAAGCAAAGAAACGCAATGAACGCGCAGCTAACTCCGCTGCCTCTGGGCTCCCATGCAAGAACAATCCAACTAATGGATTTGCAAAAATAATAACCAGCACCGAAACCACTCCACTCAAAACCACACCGTTTTTCACCGATACACGCAATGTTTTCTCCAACATTTTTCCATCACGTTCACCAAAGAAAATACCTGATATCAGCATTGTTGTCATCCCTACACCCATAGTCAGAGAGCTGAGGAGCTGATTAATATTATTTTGTACCGCCATAGCAGATACCGCTATAGAACCTCCAATTGTTAACAACAAATGATTTAATATAAGCACCCGAAACGTTGTACATATTTTCAATGCGCTTGGAAGCCCTGTCGAAATTATTTCTGTTAGTTCCTTAAAACAACCGCTGAGTTTTGTGAATTTAAATTGGCAATTTTTATCAAGAAAGTATGTACAACAAATCAAAAATGCCACAGTATAACTAACAGAAGTCGCAAGTCCCATACCAAACATTCCAAGTTTTAAACCTGCAGCAAAATAGACATCAAGCACAATATTAGTTATAGTCATACCTATTACACTTACAAAGGCAAGTTTTGCCTTATTAGCAAGCTGCAAATAAATCATAATAACCTGCGTTAACATTGTTGGAATTATTCCAACACCTATACCTGTCACATAATCCATTGTTAATGGAAGCAATTCTCCCTGAGCACCTAAAAGATTTGCCACCTGCTCACTTCCCATTACAAGAATCAACGTAAAAAATATTGCCAGTATCCCCACACACAAACACGCAACCGTAAAATTACGCTTAACACCTTCTTCATCTCCACGTCCGATATGTGCCGAACAGCAAGCACTACCACCATTACTGAATATGCCTGCAACAACAGAAATCAATAAAGAAATCGGACTTGTAAGACCAAATGCTGAAACACATTTTTGTCCCAACATCTGTCCAATCACAATACCATCAACCAGCATACCAGCTGTCGCTACAACCATTGTCAATATTGACATCGTTAAATAAGAATAGAAAACTTTCCTTACTAACTTATCATTTGCCACATGACCACCTCAATCATTCAAATTCAATATCTGACACCTTAAAAGGTGTAAACTCAGTCGCTTTCACTTCAATACCAGCATATTCAAACTGCCTTAGCAATGCTTTCAAGAAGCGATCATCTTCCGTTTCCTGCATAAAACTAATATCAAACATTCCATTGCATGCATTTACTTCCATCATCATTCCTGCATCTTTAATATCTACGTAAGATGAAATATTTTCAATATACTCTATGGCATCTCCAAACTTCGCCTGTCCCACGTAACTTACTTTATAGCTGGCATTGTTCATCGCCTTTGACATCACATTATTCATAAACAACCTTCGCTCTTCTAATGTTGGTATTTTTTCTAAACTTTTAATAAACTGCATATTATTTCTAACAGAAGTCATTACATTCTCATACTGCCCCTGCAACATGACCATGCCTCTAAATGCCGTTGCCTGATTCGCAAGCTCCAGCCTTTGCACAGATTTATTGTATTCAAGAAAAAGCTGTGATACCACACTATGATGAGTAAGTGGTTTATTTAATATAGAACGAATATCCATTGCCAATCCGCATACAATTGGTTCTTTCGTTTCCCCCAGCACATCCTTAACTGCTCTTGCCATCAAAAGAGCAATCATTGTTGCCGGGCTTCCGTCTTGTTGCTTACTATATTTTATAAATGCATCTTCTGCAAATTGAATACGAGACACCACCGCTTTCCCCGCTTGACATTCTTCCTTCGAAAAAAGCCTTACTGCTCCTTTATTCTGATATCTTCCCAAAGGCACTATATTTGCATCTACATTTTCCGGATACGGATCTAAAATTTCTTCTAACGAAATATTTTTCTCATCCAATCGAATGTCCTTTGTATCAAGTGTGCGATTATACCTATCTCTACAGTAATAATACAATAACGTTTTCAACATAGCAAAAATAGCCGTTCCGTCTGCAAGTCCGTGAAAGCAATCCAATACGAATCGGTCCTTATACCACGAAAATGCCAATAAATGATAATTGGACGCTTTTCCGCCCAATGCAATCGGTCGATTCGTATTAACCACCACGATTGGATCTTTATTTTCATGCAATGTATACCAGCCATCCTCAACAACTACCTTTACAGCAAAATATGGATAACGCTTTATCATTTTGCACACTGCTTCCTTTAGAATCACACCATCCACATCATCTTTCATTTGTATGACTACTCTTTCTGTTGTTGGATTTTGTTTTGATGCACCAAAAAAGAATGGTGCGGATGAAAAAATACGTTCTTTTTTCATATCACATGCTCCTATTAATTACTTAACCAGTTCTACACCATACTCTGTAAGACCAAAAAAGAACTTTCGTTGTAATTCATTCGTAATAATACTAACCGGTTTTACCTGTCCGGATGCTGTTCCCTTTGCCACCATCAAGTCTCGATACAACATATAGGTTTCCGGTTCCACAATATTTAATTTTGTTGCTCCGCAGATACCAGCTGCAACCTTTGCACCCATAGAAGGATTAGCTTCCGCAAGCTTTTTCTCAAGCACATAACGAATTTCCTTTGCCTTCAATCCATCCGGCATTTTGCCAAGCTCCATAAAATATAAATATCTAACCGGCCTTGCATCCAAATCCGGATACATAGAAAAATCAATTAGTTCAAATTCCAGTTCTTTTGCTGTGTTTTCAGCAGCAGTTCGAATTGCTACTTCCGTTGATTTTTCTCCCATAATACTAACTGTCTGATCAATTCGATACAAAAACTGTAATGTAGGAAGTTCATTGTATTTACCTGTAATACGTACCGCATCTCTCATACGATATCGATAAAATCCCGATAAATTGGTAGTAATAATTTCATAGTCCTTTCCTACTTCTACCTTATCAAGCGTCACTATTTTCGAAAAATCATCTCCCGCATCCAACGGTAAAAATTCATAAAACATACTATCCGGAATAAAAGTACTATCTTCACAATCCAAATCAAACGGAACACTAAAAATTCCTTCTGACGCACTAAGTCCTGTCTTATAGTGCCTTACTCCATCTCCTGTATAAAGCGATTTAATTTTATCACCATACACTTTAAAGTTTCCCGTTCCCACTCCCGCTAAAAACTTTAATTTTGGCCACACTTTCGGCACAAACGGTTCTTCAAATCCTTGCTCAAAAATAGCCCGAAGCTCTGCTGCTCTTTCCGGCATTGGTTGAAGCTTTTTTATCAAACTTTCTCGCACTTCATCCGGCATCTGAATACTTTCGTCAATCGTTCCCAACTCAATGTCCTTTACCAAAAGTTCCCATTTATTTTCAATATATCGCAACAATTCTAAGTAAAAGCTATAAAAAGACGCACCGGCATTCGTAATATCCTTATCCATCAATCCAAAACGTGCATGTAAATACCTTGTATTCACACCACTCTTTGGAAAAGTCGCCTCATCCGGCGACGTAAATAACAACGACAAATATTCTCTAAAGTTCAACACCATCTTTACCGAAAGTGCACCATAAGTTGCACCATTTTTCAATGTATTAATGTAAGATGCAGACTCTGTAATTGACATACACTTACCATTAATCCAGTCTGTTCCCAGTTTATCTGCCAGCAAAGCATTCATATAACCATTGTTATATTTTCCAAAGATTTCAATTGCCTTATCTGACATCGGTAATCTTTTAGGATTTCCCATAGTACCCGAAGACTTATTATAATGCATAACGTCATAGGCACAAAGCAAATGTTTCTCATTCCCCTCTGTTTCACGGAGTATGTAATCCACATAATCATCGTATCTGCTTACCGGTACTTTTCCCTGAAATTCTTCTATTGAGTGAATATCCGCAAAATGATATTTTTTCCCATATTCTGTATCTTTATTATCTGAAAGAATCTTCATCAATAAATCCGTATTATATTTCATCGGTTCTTTCGACATTTTTTGAAATTCTTGATAAATTGGCTCTCCATCTGTTATTTTTTTGTAATTTATTTGTCCTGCTAAGGTTAAATTATCCATTTAGATTGTCACCCCTTTTCATGCTTTCTTATTCTATCGTAAGAATATCAATAAATCCTGTCGCTTCAAATATATCCATAATCATTGTATTCACATTCTTAATAATCATAGTTCCACTCACTGCATTCATCTTTTTCTGACAAGAAAGAATAACCCTAAGCCCTGCACTTGAAATATAAAGCAATTCAGCAAAATCCAGCGTTAAACCAGTTATTCCATCCAACTTTGCATTCAATTCACTTTCTAATTGCGGTGCTGTTATAGTATCCAGTCTTCCTTCTAATTGAACCTGCATTTCATTACCATTAACACTAATATCCACTTTCATATACTCTTCCTTTCTAATGCCAGCTCATTATTGTGGCAAACCCAATAATTTTTGTAATCAGTTGTTTTTTCTGTTTTTTTAATCTTTCTCTTATAGAATACACTATTAGAGCCGGAGTATCAATATTTGTCACTCTATTAGCATTGATATATCATATTGTAAATGCACTAAAAACACCAAAAATACCAACCCTGGTTTTATATCCAGGCTTGGTAGCGATTTTTACTATTAGATTTTTAAATATATAAAACACGTATAAAATATTCTTAATCTATGATAAACTAAACAAGACATTTTAATGGATTATTGTAAAGAAAGAAGGAATCACAACCATGAAAATTGCCGCTGTCATTGCCGAATACAATCCTTTTCACAACGGCCACTTCTACCAACTGAATACTATCCGTGAAAAATTAGGAGCTGACAGGATTATTGTTGTTATGAGCGGTAATTTTACCCAACGCGGCATTCCTGCCTTAATCGATAAGTATGACCGTTGCAAGATGGCTCTGGAAAATGGTGCCGATCTTGTTTTTGAACTTCCTGTTTACTATGCAACAGGAAGCGCAGAATACTTCGCGCAGGGGGCAGTTTCCTTATTAGATAAACTTGGAGTTGTTGATTACTTGCACTTTGGAAGCGAAGACGGTAACCTTAATACATTGTCTACATGTGCAGAAATACTAGCCAACGAACCTATTTCTTTTAAAGAAACACTCCATACCTTATTAAAGGAAGGTATTTCTTTCCCTACCGCACAAGCAAGAGCACTTTCAGAAGAATTAGCAAAACACAATGTTCTAAATCTAAATGAGAATGCTCTACAGCAGACAATTGCATTACCTAACAACACTCTTGGCATCGAATATATCAAAGCGCTATTACAACGAAAAAGTTCCATTCAACCTATGACGTTAAAAAGAGAAGGTAATCAATATCACGAATTAACACTTTCCGACGAAAAATTTGCTTCTGCAAATGCAATACGTTCGTTTTTATTCGACCTTACAGCACCTGGTCCGGATCCAAATACTTATGCTTCCATTCAAGGCCAGGTGCCAAAGTCCGTTTATGAATATTTTGTGGATAAAACACATCAGGAATTTTTGTTCTCCGATGACTTTTCCACGGTACTTTATTATAAGCTTTTAACTGTCTTACACACGAATAAACGCTTAGAAGAATATTACGATGTAACAGAGCCTATTCGCGATATTATTACAAAAAATATAAATCAATTTACTACACTGTCGGATTTCTGCCTTACATGCAAAACAAAAAATCTGACCTACAGCCGTATCAACAGATGTCTCACACATATTTTATTGGACCTAAAACAAGAGCAGATTTTGGAATTCAAATCAAACGATTATGCAACTTACACAAGGCTTCTCGGTTTTTCTGAAAGCGGAAAGGATGTCTTAAAGGCTATCAAAGCAAATTCTTCTATTCCTATTATTAGTAAGTTGCCAAAAGCCTTAAAAGAAACAAGCGACAAGCTCACTCTGTCTTCTTTATATGCAGATATACACGCTTCACAGCTATATTATATGATGCAAGGGCAAAAATATGGTCATCTTGCCCAAAATGAATATACAGAAGAAATTATACGAATCTGACTACTGTAAATCTTCGTAATAGAAATGATAAAAGGTTATCCCTATTCCTATTAAAGCTACTGTCATAAGCACACCTACAGAAACAATCATGGGATATCCTTTTTCTTCTATTATCCCTTTTGCTAATAAATAGGGAATCGTCCATGGATATATCGCAGCCCAATTCTGATTAATAATAGCCGCAGTTCCCATAACAAGAGCCGCCGAAACAACCATCGGCGCAACAAATCCTTTTGTTTTCATTGCTAAATAGGCAATTGGTGTCACAGAAAGCAACATCAATATCCCACTGAATATATACGGAACCATCCATTCACAAGCCTGTTCTATCCCATAACCACTCAATCCATTCACTATATGGTATATCCCCAAAAGAGCAAACATTCCTATCCAACTAACAAAATTAATTAAAATAGTAAGAATAATACAAACCACAAACTTTGCTGCCAGAAGCGCTCCTCTCGATATCGGAATTGGTAAAATGGTCTTTAAAGTTTGTTCTGCATATTCTCTACTAAAAACAAAACTTATTATCGCTATGCAAATTAACATATTCATCATCAATACCATATACAGCATGCCATTATCATAGACATCACTTAAGGTAAACTCTCTTTCCGGATACTCCATATGCGTTTGAAATGCTTCTATCATCATCATAAAAGGAACTGCAAATGCTCCTACTATACTCATAAAAACAATTTTTGATCGTTTCAACTTCATCATTTCACATATTATCATTCTAAGCAATTCCGTTACCTCCTATTAATGTTTCAAAATAATTTTCCAAACTATCTTCTGAATATTTCAATTCATAAACAGAAACTTTTGCTTCTACCAATTTTCTTATTATTTCATCACTGCATAACTTCGAATCACTAATTCTAATTACATTATTACAAACATTACATTTCTCTACCTTAAACTGTTCTCGTAATATCTGTTCCGTTCTCTTAATATCTGATACTCTAATATCTATATAACTCTTTAAATTATCTCTAAGTGTATTAAGAGCTACTTCTTCCACCAGGTTACTCTTATCCATAACTCCAATCACATCTGCAATCTGTTCAATTTCATTCAAAATATGACTCGATAAAAGAATCGTCACTCCTTCTTCTTCACTCAGCTTTCGTAAAAAAGAACGTACTTCAACAATACCTATCGGATCCAACCCATTAATCGGTTCATCCAGTATAAGCAATGACGGATGATGCATAATTGCCGCTGCAATCCCCAGCCTTTGTTTCATACCCAATGAATAAGATGCAAATTGTTTTTTACCTTCTCTATCCAACCCTACAGTCTCTAATGCTCTTCTCACATCATCACCTGAAACATTTTGATGTAATCGAGCCAATAGCTTTAAATTTTCTTCACCGGAAAGATTTTTATAAAATCCTGGTGTTTCAATAATTGACCCTATCTTTTGATAGTCTTTCCTATTGTTTTTCTCTTTACCAAACAAAACCACTTTCCCATTTGTAATCCGAATCATACGCAACAACATTTTCATTGTCGTCGTTTTCCCAGCTCCATTTCGCCCTAATAAGCCATATATTTTTCCTTCCGGTACATGCATACTAACCCGATTAACTACTGTTGTGTTTCCATACATTTTGGTAAGTTCTTGTGTTTCTAATACATAATTCATTTTCTCTGGCTCCTTTCCTCTTCGAATTTGCACTCACTCAGTATTTCACACCCTCTCACATTTTTCCAGAAACGCTTCTTCACACAAGCAAAAACCGTTGATACTTATCGTGTCAACAGCGTAAAATCAAGGTTTCTGTACTATCCTTCACTCATTCATATAACAGTATCTTCCCAGAAATTCTTGTCTAACTACCACTCTGTTATAGCAATTTCCTATTACACAAAAAACGAGAAGCCTAATAGCTTCTCGTTTTTTATATTTATTCTATTTAGTTCTTAAAGCTGTGAATTGGAGCTGGAATTCTTCCACCTCTATTTACAAATGCATCACAGGAGAATGGATTTACTGGCATAATCGGAGCATAGCCAAGCAATCCACCAAATTCAACACTCTCTCCAACTCCCTTTCCAATAACAGGAATCACACGAACTGCCGTTGTCTTTTGGTTAATCATACCAATTGCAAGCTCATCTGCAATCATTCCGGCAATTGTAGTCGCCTTCGTATCTCCAGGAATCGCAATCATATCAAGACCTACAGAGCATACACATGTCATAGCCTCTAACTTTTCAAGTGTTAATGCACCAGCATTTACCGCATCAATCATACCCTGATCTTCACTAACTGGAATGAATGCACCACTTAAACCACCTACATAAGAAGAAGCCATAACGCCACCCTTCTTAACCTGGTCATTTAACAAAGCAAGAGCTGCTGTTGTTCCAGGCGCACCAGCATATTCTAAACCGATTTCACAGAGAATATCTGCAACACTATCACCAATCGCTGGTGTTGGCGCAAGAGACAAGTCAATAATACCAAAAGGAATACCAAGTCTCTTAGACGCTTCCTGTGCAACAAGCTGTCCAACTCTTGTTACCTTGAATGCTGTCTTCTTAATTGTTTCACATAATACTTCAAAATTCTTACCACGTACAGACTCTAATGCAGTCTTAACAACACCCGGTCCACTTACACCAACGTTAATAATAGCATCTGCCTCTGTAACACCATGGAAAGCACCTGCCATAAATGGGTTATCATCCGGAGCATTACAAAATACTACAAGCTTGGAACAGCCAATAGAATCATTCTCTTTTGTAAGTTCTGCTGTTTCCTTAATAATGTCACCCATTAATCGAACAGCATCCATGTTAATACCTGTTTTAGTAGAACCAAGATTTACAGAACTACAAACAAGCTCCGTTTCTGCCAATGCCTTTGGAATAGAACGAATCAAAAGCTCATCCGCCTTTGTCATTCCTTTGCTAACAAGCGCAGAATATCCGCCAAGGAAATTTACTCCCACTTCTGCCCTTACCTTATCGAGAGTTTTTGCAATCGTAACAAAATCATCCGGTGTCTTACATGCTGCACCACCAATCAAAGCAATCGGAGTAACTGAAATTCTCTTATTTACAATCGGAATACCAAATTCTTTTTCAATCGCCTGGCCTGTCGCTACCAAATCCTTCGCAACCGTCTTAATCTTATTGTAAATCTTCTCATTTAATCTATCCAAATCTGAATCAATACAATCCATAAGGCTAATACCAAGTGTAATGGTTCTTACATCAAGATTCTCCTTTTCAATCATATCATTCGTTTCTAAAACTTCATTAATATTTATCATGATGATTCTCCTCTGATACTATAAAATACTTAGATTCTGTGCATGCTCTTGAAGATTTCTTCTCTCTGGCACTTAATAATAACACCAATCTCCTCGCCCAACTTATCTAATTCATCAGATACTTCACTAACAGACTTTGTAGCTTCGTTCATATCTGCTATCATCATCATATTAAAATATTCGTTTACAATTGTCTGTGAGATATCAAGAATATTAATCTGATTATCTGCAAGATATGTACAAACCTTTGCAATAATACCTACGGTATCTTTTCCTACTACTGTAATAATTGTTTTTTTCATAATTCCTGACTCCTATTCCGACTTCTTAAAATTTTTATTCACGAACTTTTATTCGTTAGTAACCAGTCAATACCATCATAGTTACATTCGTCAATCCATTTCATAATAAACAAAAACACTCAAAATTGCAACCACATAATGTAACAAAGAAATAAGCAAAAAAATCTCAGTTACTGTCATTTTTTTCACAATATCACAAATTTACATTATTGTTCCTATTTTCAACCAAGCTATGCTTCCATCACTTGAGACAATTCACTTCGATTCGCTACATAAATCGGAAAATCACCTGCCTTGTAAGAAGTATCTGACATTGTAACTTCTAATCTTACCGTTTCATAAGCAAGCTCTTCCAGATTATTCTCTTTGCTCAAATGTCCAAGGCAAACAGCTTTTAGCCCATCATGCATCAGACGACTCAACAGCTTCCCTGATGTTTCATTCGACAAATGCCCTCTCTTACCAAGAATTCTTTGCTTTAAATAATATGGATATGGGCCAACCTGAAGCATATTTACGTCATGATTCGCTTCTAAGAATAATACATCCATACCTTTCAAGCTCTCTACGGTATATTCATCATACATACCTAAATCCGTAGCAATTGCCATTCGCTTTTTTCCATGCTGGAATCGATACGCCACCGGATCTGCCGCATCATGTGAAATTCTCATTGGATTCACTGTAATATCCTTAAGTATCATCTTCTCATCTGCCCTGATAACCCGAAAAAGCTCTTCATCAATAGCTCCAAGATTTTTTGCATTCTTGATGGTCGAAATGGTTCCTTCTGTCGCATAAATAGGAATGCCAAACTTTCTACTCATAACACCCAGACCATTAATATGATCTGAGTGTTCATGCGTAATCAATATTCCATCAACATCCTTCCCTGAAAGACCTAATTGCCCGAGCCCTTCCACTATTCTCTTGCAACTAATTCCAACATCAACCAATAAATGTGTTGCCTCCGTACCCACATACACGCAGTTTCCACTACTACCGCTTGCAATGCTGCACATTTTCATTCTATAAACCGTACCTTTCTATTCACACAGGACTACACAAGTACTAACTCCAGTAGATTTCTACCTTATCACCGTTTTTCAATTCTTGTGTATACTGTGCTTTTTCACCATTAACCTTCGTCACAATACCATTTCCACGCATTTTACTTGTATCAAAATCAATATAATCAAATAAATCAACGAAACGATAAGCTTTTCTACCTTCTAATACCAAAGGGCTTTGATTGCAAAAAATAACCAATCTTCTATTCCCTAGTTCGTCTGTTTCTACCTTTTCTATCTCTTCCGCTGTTGTTTCTTCCTTCACAGACTCATTTTTCGCCGCTTCATCTATCATATCTCTAAACACATGAACTGTATCCTTTTTCTCTTCCGTAGCCACATGATTTTCTGATGTATTTACAGCTATCACTTGTGTCGTTATGACATCACCGTCATAAATCGCCGTTTCGCTAGCCGACTTTTCACCATTAACCAAAAGGACTACTTTATCGGGATCCAAATTCATCAGCTTTAATATCTGTTCGCGCGAATAGTATGAACAAAGAATAATCTCATCGTTTTCCTGTATTTCATATCCACCCGTCACTTCATTTCCATTCACCTTTACAGGTTTTGGAAGTTCCATCGGAGCCCCATCTACCGTAATTCGAATTCTTCCATTGTAATCAACCAACTCTTCAATCCTTACAGACGCCGGTGCACCTGCTGTTGATTCTTCCACTACAATATTATCATTCGCCTTAATGGCATATCCCATATCCACTTCTTCGCCATTAACAAAAACCTTAGCACCTTCACCATATTCGCCCTTAGAAACACGATTCTTACCATTAACCGTATAATGCAATTCTGCTCCCTGTTTTGGAAACAGACTTTCGTGCGAAAAAGAAGCCTGAACAGCAGCATCCACTACTGCAAGTTTATTATTATCATACAACTTAACCTTATTGCCATTAAAAGTTACATGGATAAAGTTATTAGTCTGTTCATAATAAGACAAGCAGATTCCAATAGGGGTTACAATTGTAGAATCCTTCAAACTATCCTCTGGGAATTCTACTTCTTTCATAATCTCTTCGCCACGAAGCGCAACGCGTTTCGGATCAAGACCTAACTTTCTGGCAATCTGCTCGCTAAAGCCTTGAATCTTTCCACCACCACCTACAATAAATACTGCACTTGGTGAATTTCCACCATTAAGACGCTTAATTTCATCAGATGCAAGCTTTGCCATTTTTTCAATTTCTAGCTGGCACATCGAAATCACTTCTTCAGCCGCCACTGTCTGTTCCAGCCCCATAATATCTTCATATGTAATGACACTCTTTGTCTTAGCATCTTTTTTTATCTGTTCTGCTGTAGCAAAGTCAATCAAACACTGCTTTGCCAAAGACTCCGTAATCGTATCACCTGCACATGGAATCATGCCAAACGCCGCTACGCTTCCATCATTTGTAATAGAAATATCAGAAGTACCTGCACCAACGTCAATCATAGCAATATTCAGCAAACGGAATTTTTCAGGAATAGCCACTCTAATAGCCGCAATCGGCTCTAAAGTCATATTAACTACTTTTAATCCAGCAAGCTCTACCGCACAATACAATCCATCAACAACATCATCCGGCAAAAATGTCGCAATCATGTCACATCCAATATTTTTTGCTTTATGATGCTCCGGCTGTCCCATCCACATTCCATTCAGATAATATTTCACCACCGAATATCCTACACAATAGAAACGAACATCTGTATTATTTTCTTCTCTAAACTGTTGAAACGCTTTTTCCACACCCAAAGAAGCCAATGTACTAATGTCATCTTTTGTTACATTATGCTCCTTCTCAAAATCCATATCAATATGAACATCCAAGGTCTTTAGCACACGACCTGCTGCTGCGATACACACGTCTCGAAGCTCAAGTCCACTCTTTTTCTCCAGAGCTTCCTTAATCTCAGCAATCGTAGCTGCTACGCTATTAATATCATGAATCTGACCGTCAAGCATCGCTCTTGTCTGATGCTCTCGAATTTCCTGTGCTACCACAACAAAATTGTCACCACGTTTGTAACCAACCGTTCCTACAACACTTCTTGTTCCAATGTCCAGTCCAAATACTGGTGTTGCCTCATACATACTCATTTTCTTTCCCCCATAATTGCATCAATTTGTTTATAAGTTACCGTTAAATCACCATTATTAACGATTACAACACTACAATGCTTTCTGAATTCTTCCTCACTAAGCTGCTTCCCCATTATATCTGCTATCTTCTCTGCACTGTACTGTCTGCTTTCCTTAAGTCTTTTGCTTCTTACTTCTGTATCCGCATGAATATACCATATCTCATCTAGAATCTCATCATAATGCTCTTCTATCAGAAGTGCTGCTTCTACAAAAAGAAAATCAATTTCCTGTTTTTCACTTTCCTGCTGTATCTGTTCAAGAATATATGTTTTTACTTCCGGATGAAGAATCTCATTGATGGCAATCAGTTTTTTCTCATCTGTAAAAATCGCTGCTGCCATTTTTCTCTTATCAATTGTCTTATCTTCCTGCAAAATATCTGTTCCAAGAAAAGCAACAATTCTCTCATAGCATTTATGCCCCGGTTCCTCCAGCAAATGTGCTACCTCATCCGCACGAATCACTTTACAGTTATAGTTCTCTTCTATATAAGTAAGAACCTGAGATTTACCGGCGCCAACGCCTCCTGTAATTCCTATCGTCATCATAAAACTTCACCCTTTGTAACTATACTCACACTCTTCAAAAGTCTGCTTTTATTTTGTTTCATACCAGTTTTCACCTGTATGAAGATCTACTTCCATACGAACTGCCATTTCACAAGCCAGACTTCCTGCACAATTCGTTGCATTTCGCATTTCCTCTGCAAGCAATGCCTTTACCTGTTCTACTTCTGACTCTTTGGTTTCAATTAAAAGTTCATCATGAATCTGCAAAATCAACTTCGATTTCAAGCCATTTACTCTCAACGCATTAAACACATGCAACATTGCCATTTTAATAATATCTGCAGCAGTTCCCTGAATTGGTGAATTCATCGCAATTCTCTCACCGAAAGAACGCTGCATGAAATTCGAAGATTTCAGCTCTGGAACAGGTCTTCGTCTTCCAAACAAAGATTCACAATAACCTTTTTCCTTTGCATCTGCTACTGTCTTATCCAAAAACGTCTTAATACCCGGATATGTCTTAAAGTACTCATCAATATATCCCTTTGCTTCCTTCGGCGATATACTCAAATCCTGACTTAATCCAAACGAGCTGATTCCATACACAATACCAAAATTTACAGCTTTTGCATTTCTTCTTTGCAAATCTGTTACTTCCTCTAACGGTGTATTGAACACTTTTGAAGCTGTAATTCTGTGAATATCTTCATCCAGCTGATATGCTTCTATCAACTGTGCATCTCCTGACATATGTGCAAGTACTCGCAATTCAATCTGAGAATAATCAGCATCAGTAAAAATACATCCCTGTGCCGGCACAAACACTTTACGTATTCTTCTGCCGAGTTCCATTTTCATCGGAATATTCTGCAGGTTTGGCTCTGTAGAGCTTAAACGCCCTGTTGCCGTAATCGTCTGATTAAAATTCGTATGAATACGATTATCATCCTCAATATATGCCGCCAATCCATCCGCATAGGTAGACTTTAGCTTCATAAGTCCACGATATTCTAATATCTCATTCACAATCGGATATTCCGGCGCAAGCTTCTCTAACACATCTGCTGCCGTGGAATAACCAGTCTTTGTCTTTTTTCCGCCCGGCAACTGTAGCTTTTCAAACAAAATCTCGCCAAGCTGCTTTGGAGAATTAATATTAAAATCCTCTCCTGCCGCATTATGAATGCTATTTTCCAGTTCCGTGATTCGTCCCGTAAGAGCCTCTCCATACAAGCGTAGCTCTTCCTTTTTCACCAAAATCCCCTCTTTTTCCATATCATAGAGTACATAGGACAATGGCATTTCCAATTCACGAAACAGTTTGTCCATTCCATTCTGCTCCAATGCTTCCTGCAAAGCCGGAGCTGCCTGATACAATGCATACACTTCCTGCGCATAATAGCGAACACATTCTGTTCTCTTATCCTGATAAGCAGTTGTTACATCTGCTTTACCAAAAATCTCACTCCACTCCTGCAATGTGATTCCAAGATACTCATTCGCAATATCAACAATCTCATAATCATTTTTCAATGGGTTAATCAAATATGCCGCTATCTTACAATCAAACAAAGTATTCGTTAAGACTTCTACTGTCTTTTCACCGGATGAATCCTCTGTCAAGTATCCATAATCCTGCTTACCGTCAAAGCAAGCAAGTGACATTTCCCCAGTCATTGTCAAATCATGTAAGCCGGCTAATATCTCTGCTTTAGAAAGCCCACTCTGTGCCTCCATGCAATATACTGTCTTTTCATCAAAGCAAAGCATGCATACAAAGACTTCCTTCTTCTCCTCTAACTGAAGGAACATCTGACCACTTGCATTTTCTCCAACAGATCCTTCATCCTTGGCATCTGCACAAATCAGTCTGACTGCACCACGCTTTGTTGTTTTACATTTTTCAAAAATTTGTTTTGCATCGTTTGCATTTTTCACTTCTATAATTTCATATACAAACTCTGTCTTTTTCTCTTTTACATCAAATCGGCTCAGCATATTTTTGAACTCCAGCTGCTTGAACTTCTCGTACGCCTCATCTGTAAAAAGATTGTCTATTTTTGCTTTTTCATAAGAAAAATCAATATCTGCATCAATATTAATTGTAGCAAGAACCTTACTCAAATCAGCAAGCTCTCGATTTGCTATCAAACTTTCACGAATACTCTTTTTGGTAATCTCTTCTACGTGCTCATAAATAGCCTCTATCGAACCATACGTTACCATTAAATCCGTTGCTGTCTTTTCACCTACTTTTGGAACACCCGGAATATTATCCGCTGTATCTCCCATCAGTGCCTTTAAGTCAATAAATTGTAGCGGAGTTACCTGATATGCCTTTTCGACGTCCGCAGCATAATAGTTCTCTATCTCGGTCTTACCACCTTTTGTCTTAGGAATTCGAATCTTGATATGCTCGGATGCTATCTGTAACAAATCCCTGTCACCGGATACAAGCGACACCTCGATACCTTCTTTTTCAGAGCGCTTGGCAATTGTTCCAAGAATATCATCCGCCTCAAGTCCCGCTTTTTCCATAATCAGAACACCCATTGCCTGCAATACTTCCTTCATAACAGGCACCTGTTCACGAAGCTCCTCCGGCATTGGCTTTCTGGTTCCTTTATATTCCTTATATATTTCATGACGGAAGGTTGGCGCTTTCACATCAAATGCAACCGTCAGATAATCAGGCTTTTCTTCCTCTAAAATTTTAAAGAGAATATTCAAAAAGCCGTACACCGCATTGGTATGAAGCCCCTTTGCATTCGTTAAATCCGGCACACCATAAAATGCTCTATTTAAGATACTGTGACCATCAATCAACACAATCTTACTCATCGAAAAACGTTACTCCTTATTAACCTTAAACAAAACTCCGCATAAACCTTTTATATGTTAGAGTTTCCTATCACATAAAAAATATACACGCTACCATCGTTGCAACCATAAAAAGACCGGCCTTAAGCTGGCTTCTGTGCGCTTTTTCTTGATTCGCAACCACCAATCTTTTTTCCAGTTCCATCTGTACGTCAATATCATCCGCATTTTCCAGCTCTTGAATACCTCCGGATATTAGATATTCAATCATAAGTTCATCCATGCATTCCTTACAGGAACGCACATGTAAAATAAACTCTCGTGCAGTATCCGCGTCTAATTTATTCTCTAAAAACAGACGCATCAATCGCTGTGTTTCCTTACAATCCATATAACCCTCGTTTGCTTACATCCATTTCTATTCATTTTATACTCCCTATCACATCCATACACTCTCGGAATCTTTTTACTATATGTCTTTCAGGCTATATTTTCCTTGAACTGCTTCTGATTTCTCGTCGTACACACCGTGTACGCACTGCGAAATCATCATTGTTCAATAAAAATATATCTCTGAAATTCAAATATAAAAGATTCCGAGAGTACATATCATTTATCGTGATTCATTTGAATACAAACGGAAACATTTTATGTTACATAAACATATATACTCTTTATCATACACCATTTTTCACTTTTTTTAAAGCAGAAATTACCAAAGGGATCCCTCAATCTTTTTTCTCTCATTTGACACTCTTCTTTTCAAATACTATAATATTTCTGATTTCACAATCGTTATCCTGCACCGTTATGGTGACAAATCATTATTCAAAAATATTACAAGGAGACTAACCATGTCCAACATCATTGAAATTACAGATTTAAATGCATCCGAATTAGACATCTATGCCCGCCTGTCAGAGGTACAGCTTTTACATATATATGAGCCAAAAAGAGGTCTCTTCATTGCCGAAAGTCCAAAGGTTATTGAACGGGCCCTTGATTCCGGTTGTATTCCACATTCTATTTTAGCTGAGAAAAAACACATAGAGGGTGAAGCAAAAGATATTATTACCCGTTTTGGAGATATTCCTGTTTATACGGCTGAATTCGATATCTTAACACAACTCACAGGATTCCAGCTTACCCGCGGTATGCTGTGCGCCATGTTTCGTCCCGAATTACCAACTATAGAAGAAGTATGTGCAAATGCACGAAGAATTGCTATCTTAGAAAATGTTGTAAATCCAACGAATATCGGTGCTATTTTCCGTTCCGCTGCTGCCCTGAATATGGATGCTGTTCTATTAACTCCGGCATGTAGCAATCCTCTATACAGACGCGCTATCAGAGTCAGCATGGGAACGGTTTTCCAGATTCCATGGACATTTATAGGCGATGAAGCTTCCGAATGGCCTACTAAAGGCATTCAGAAATTACGCGAATTAGGCTTCAGGACAGCCGCCATGGCTTTAAACGACAACTCTGTCAGCATCGACAATCCGCAGCTCCTAAGCGAAGAAAAGCTCGCTATTATATTAGGTACTGAAGGCGACGGACTTGCTGATACAACAATTGCAGATTGTGACTATACGGTAAAAATCCCTATGTCACACGGTGTAGATTCGTTAAATGTAGCTGCCGCAAGCGCTGTGGCATTTTGGCAACTAGGGGCAAGATAAAACTTGCCCCTAAACCTTTTATTTATGCCTTAATTGCCCAACGCATCTTGGTACTCTTGGCTCTACTATTTCTTGCACACTCTTCTGCTGAAGGACGAATGACTTCCTTTGATATCTCACTGTAAATGCCTGCATCCTGCAATTGCTTAAAGGAACGCTTTACCAATCTGTCTTCTCCGGAATGGAATGTTAATATTGCTACCCTGCCATTTGGTGCCAGAACATCCGGAAGCTTCTCCAAAAAGGAATACAGTACTTCAAATTCACTGTTTACATCAATTCGTAATGCCTGAAAAGTTCTTGCACAGGACTTCTTTACTGCCTCTTCACGCTCTGCTTTCGATACATAAACCAACGCTTCCTCGATCACTTCTTTCATCTGTCTGGTTGTTTCAATTTCTTTTCCCTTTTTGAACCACTTCATAACAGTAGTTGCTATCTCTTCTGCATAAGGTTCATCTGCATTTTCAATTAGCATACCAACCAGTTCTTCCTGCGTTAGCTCTTTTAATCGCTCTGCTGCACTTGTTCCTTTTAATGGATTCATACGCAAATCCAAAGGTCCATCTACCTTATAAGAAAATCCTCTATCCGGATTATCTATCTGCATAGAAGAAACGCCAAGATCCGCCAATACAAAATCAAACTTCTTGCCTGTTTCTTTTGTAACCAAATCTATATCAGCAAAGTTCTGTAAGCGGACGGTTAACACATCATCTCCAAAGCCCTGTTTTTCCAAACGTTCTTTCGTCTTTGCGGACTCTATCGGATCAACATCTAATGCATAAATATGGCCCTGTCCCTCCAAGCATTGTAACATTGCCTTTGTATGACCACCATAACCTAATGTTGCATCCAAACCTATCATTCCCGGCTTAATCTTCAAAAAATCCAATATCTCATTCACACAGATAGAGATATGCATTCCTGCAGGAGTTCCACCCTTTCGAATCACTCGTTCTATCGTGTCTGCATACTTTTCAGGATTATGCTCCTTATATTTTTCCTTATAGCTTTTGGGATGTGTTCCCGAATAGCGTACACGACGCTTATGCTGTTTTTCCATCTTCTGATTCCCCCGCACTATTTTGCTTCACTTTATTCTTCTTTTCCACTTCACCAAGCGATGCTTTTACCATGCCAGTCAATGCAAATAATGCCATAGCATTCGGAATTACCATCAAATAATTAAAAGCATCTGTAAGCTCCCACACTAAATCATTTGACATCAAAGTACCAAGGAAAATAAATGCCAATGCAATTACTGTATAGATTCTGCTACTAATCTTCGCATTTTTCTCTCCAAACAAATATATAACATTGATTTTTCCAAACATATTCCACCCAAGTATGGTAGAAAAAGCAAAAAAGAACAAACAAACTGCCACAAAAATCGCTCCAAACGATTCTCCAAACACTGTACCAAACGCATTCTGTGCAAGATTTGTTTTATTAATCACAGCACTCGCTGCTGCCGCACCGCATTCTGCAAGCGGACCATCCTCTGTATACATCGTAGAAATAATAACCAATGCATTTAAAGTCAACACTACGAAGGTATCAATAAACACACCCGCTATAGCAACAATTCCTTGTTCATGTGGATGTGATACATTCGCCTGTGCATGCGCATGTGGTGTAGAACCCATACCTGCCTCATTCGAAAACAAACCACGTTTTGCCCCTTGGCTGATTGCAGATTTTAGTGCAACACCAAATGCACCACCAATTATTGCCTGAGGCTGAAAAGCATATCTAAATATCATGCCAAAGGTTGCCGGAATATACTGAATACGACATACAAGGACAACGAAACCGCCAAGTAAAAATACTGCTGCCATAATAGGCACTATCTTTTCACAAACTGCTGCCAAACGCTGCACGCCTCCCAGGAAAATAAATGCACAAATCACCACAAGCACAACACCTGCAACCCATGACGGAATACCAAAAGCTGTCTGTATTGTGGAGCCAATGGAATTGGACTGTACCATACATCCCATAAATCCTAACGCAAGAATAATTGCCACTGCAAAGAATCCAGACAAGAATTTACCTACGCCACCTTTAAATGCCGCATTAATATAATAAACAGGCCCACCATAGATATTACCATTCTTATCAATCACACGCGTTTTCTGTGCTAACGTTGCTTCTGCATAGATAGTCGCCATTCCCAAAAAGGCAATCACCCACATCCAGAAGATAGCACCAGGTCCACCCGCTAAAATAGCGCCAGACGCACCGATTACATTACCGGTACCTACCTGCGCTGCAATCGCTGTTGCCAAAGCCTGAAAAGAGCTCATACCCGTTTCCTGGCTCTCTCTCTTTAAGGACAGATTTCCAAATACCTTCTTCATTCCAGCTCCCAAATAGCGTATCTGTACAAAACGGGTTTTTACAGAATACCAAAGACCAACTCCGATTAATAAAAAAATCAAGATATAGCTTGATAAATAATTGTTCATTTCAACCACAATCGGATATAATACATCTTCAATTGTAACTAACATATTTTTCCTCCTTCATAAAAACAACCACTCCCATACGAATGGTTATTTTCTCCATAAATACCTTATAACCCTATCATTTCACTCACCCTTCGTCAACATTTTTTGATATTTGTAATGGTATACGAAAACCATTTTCTGTTTATTCATCTTATTTTTTACTAAATCTCAGTAAGAACTAAAAGCAACACGGAATTAGCGCCTCTTTCGACTTAATTTAAATAATTCTTCTGCTGCAAGACGTGTCTTTGCTACAACATTTTCTCCATTTTTAGGAAAACAATAATACTGTACCTGTTCATCACCAATACATATCATATCCCCTATTTGATACCAATTAAAATCCGAATATAAACTATATGACGCCTGTGGAATCTGGGTATAGTCCAATTGCCCGTCACACCCTGTTAAATGAAAACCATTTTTTGAATGAACAAGTCGTCCTTCACCCACTTCATAAATACAACGGGGATTCACTAACATACATATTTTTACCTCTATATCCAAACAATAAGAATTCTCTTCCAATTCTTTCTGCACGCATTCTCTTTCCCAATGATACCAATCAGGAATATGTGTAAATTTACCTTCTCCTGAAACAGCTTTTAAATATCCTGTTTCTGTAAGCTCATATTCTTTCTGGCATGCCTTACACCGAATCGTTATACCTTTTCCTTGCATCTTTCCTTCTGTTTCACAATGCGGACAACGATATAGCACTCTATGCAGTCCATCTGCACGGAACTTCTCTGTAACTACAATGTGTTTTTCCTGCTGTTCTTTAAAATTATCAAAGGAAAAACTCTCCTGCAAAATATGATTTATTTCTTCTACAGACTTTTGCTGAATCTCCTCCGACGAAAGCAAGTACTGCATAGTAGCTGATACCTTTACCTTGCGTCGTTGCAGACCATTATAAAGCGGATCCCTGAGAAACGCACCATGTGTACGAATCATAACCACCGGAACATGTAAAAACTTCACACATTTTCCGATGCTATCCGGCAAAGGTGTCGCAGTCCCATCAAAGCTATAGCTCGCCTCCGGATACATTAATACCGACTCCTTTAGATTCTTGACCACATAACGCATATCTTTTACTAAATGAATATCATTAATAAATTTTTTTGTAGGAATACACCCCAGTAAACGAAGAATTGGACCTAATCCCACAAAAGCATCCTTTGTACATACTATATGAAATGGTCTGTCTGACAGCATATACGCCACTATCTCCAAATCAATGAAACTAGAATGATTCATCAAAAACAAACATGGTTCTTTTTCTCCTAACTTTTCCATCCCAATCATATCATAAGAAAAATCCGTCAACTTTAGATCAACCCGCGATAACAATCTTATCAATTTTCGGAGTATCGACACTTGACGCAATGGTTTTTTATGACGTTTTGTAGTCATTTTCATAACTTCTGCATAACTTTTCTTTCTAATTACTGTTTTCATCCCTAAACACAACTCCCAACTATTTATATTCCGACACAAACTTTAGATGCATGCTCACCTTTTTTGCCACAACTCCAATGAGCATTCCCGTTACAACTCCTGCCACTAAGAGTACCGGCATATAGTAAAATACACTCATATTCTCTACCACCACTGCAGCCACCAATAGCTGCCCTACATTATGACTTACTCCACCCGCAATACTAACCCCCATCACAGAAAAGCCTTTATTTTTCCTCAACAACAGCATTACCAAAAAGCTCAAAACACCACCTGCAAGGCTGTAGAGCATAGATGACATACTTCCAAATAAAAAAGATACCAATACAATCCTTGCAATAGAGATTACCAAAGTCTGCGCCGGCTTCAATATGTATAGCGCCATTACAACAACAAGATTCGCCAATCCCAGCTTAATCCCTGGTATCCCAAAATGAAAAGGAATCAACACCTCTACATAACTAAATATCATTGCAAGCGCAATCAATATCGCTGAATATGCAACCCTTTTTGCCATTTTTCTCCTCTTTCCATGACACATGTGTCATTTATTGTGCTATGCTATCAAAATCCTCTTCTGTTTTCTTTTCATGCAATTCTACCACTAATTTGTGCGGGAGACATACAATTGTCTCATTCGTCTTTGAAATTGCTTTATGTTTCACACAATACTGGTCAGGACAGTCTGCATGTTCCATATATACCATATTGTCTTTTATCACAATCCTATTTTCTCCCAAAGAATTACGAATCTCTATTTTCCTATTTTCTGTTAATACATAGCTTCCATATTCTTTTCCATCTACCATAATTCGAACAAGTTCTCCTTCCTGCATATTACTACATCGAAAGAAAACAGCCATAGCTCCTGCCACTAATAAAACTACAACTACAAACATAATATCCTTTTTCCTAAGCATGCTCCATCCTTGCCCTTTACTCATTTTATCAATCCCATATACTTTATATTACGCCCAAACGGTATGTATCCTATATCGTTTCAATAACTTCGTATTCCAGTTCTGTTGAAAAATTCTCTACAATCCCTTCTGTCACATATAGCTTACCATTTTCATCACATAATATCATATCAAACATCTCATGGTGCGCCTTCCAGAACTCTGTTGCATCCTCTTTTCCCATAACAAATAATGCTGTTGACAATCCATCTGCCAAAGTTCCATCATCACAAACAATTGTTACCGATACTAACCCATTTTGCACAGGCATTCCTGTACGGGGACTAATAATATGATGATACCGTACACCATTCTCTTCAAAATATCGCTCATAATTCCCTGACGTAATGACTGCTTTTTCTTTTATTGACACAATTCCCAAATACGGAATACTCTCATAAGGACTCTTAATCGCTATACGCCACATACTTCCATCACTTTTCGCCCCTACCGTCTGAACATTTCCACCCAGATTAAGCATTGCACTTTTTACACCATATTTCTTCATAATGCGCGCTATTTGAGTCGACGTATAGCCTTTCGCAATTCCTCCAAAATCAATCTGTGTATGTTCTGCCATCTCAACCATTTTTGTATTCTCATCAAACAATATATCAGATGTATTTACATAAGAAAGAATTTCCTTTATTTCTTCACTAGAAGGTACTTTATATTCTTTTTCTGTGAATCCCCACGCTTGCATCAATGGATACACTGTGATATCAAAAGCGCCTTGCGTCAGCTCCCATATTTCTTTGGAACGCTTCAGCAGATATGCATAATCTTCCGAAAGCTCTCCTTTTTTATCCCGATTCAAAATAGCCACTTCGCTTGCTTTATTTCCCGTCGACAGCAGTGCATCCAAACGATAAATCTCTTCCTCTGCTGCTACAATTGCCTTCTCACTGTTACGTCCGCATGCTGTTAACTCCATATAGGTGTCCATCGCAAAAATACTCTTTGTTGTTATTTTGTTTTCTTTTTCAGCCACTATTGCAACCACGATTCCTAGAAGAATAATTCCGTAAGCTATCCATCCTTTTTCCGCTATCTTCTTCATAAACATTTCTTCCTTTTTTATTTACCTTAAAATCTTATTGATATATTTTCTCAATTACATTTCTTGACTTTTCTATTTTATCCTGTTAAATTTTTCCTTGTTAGTCGCGACTTACTTTTATTATTTATTTTTACATGATAAAGACTATACTGTCAATATCATATCATAGACATCTTAGGAGGACAAATTATGAAAAGAAAAAGTCTTATTGCCCTTGGCTTAGCTAGCATTTTTATTCTATCTGCTGTGGGTTGCAACAACACTGACAGCGCAGAAAATACGAATATTGCGGAAAATAAAGTTGCTCTTGCTACTTCCGTTGAAAAAACAGAGACTGCTTTAGAAGATACCTTGATTTATGGCACTGTCAATTTACCGTATGCTGATTTCTACTATGGTGAGCTGAAGCAGATTGAACCAGAAACAGATGCTGTGACCGGACAATATGATGTCAATGATATAGTTGCTTCTTTTGGCTACGAAGCAGAAGGTATGTATGATGCCGTTACCAGTGCAACAACATCAAAATCAAAACGTTTTGAAGCTACTTATTTTGAAGAAGTCGAAACAGGTGTTAACATTTTAGGTGTGGCAAATGTAAATGTTGCTATTTCCAAAGCGCTCTATGATGATGTTCAAAATGCCATCACAAACGGAACTATCTGCCAAAATCCATTAGTAGAGCTTGTAAGTGCCATGACTGTTTCTGAACAGACTCCTGCAGAATATAAAGTAATCAACTCAGATGGAACATTAAGCAAGACCATTGGAAATACTGTCACTGCCGAAAACGCAACTGCAACACTTACAACCATTTCCTCATGGGGAAATTATCAAATCAATTTTGAGGATGAAACCTATAGCGGACTTCAGCACCTCGTTACCGTTGACTCAGGTCTTACCGATGATTGTATTTCCTTTGATGGTACCACAATTCAAATTACTAGTGATACAGGACTAACCGGTGCAGACTTTATTGCAAATCTTTCTACTGCCCATGTAAATGGTGAAAAAGTTAGTGGAAAAGGATTGTCTTCTATCATTTTCACCGAAGAAGGTGCTCTTAATCTTGAAGCCACCACAAAGAAAGATGATGTTGAGGTTGAAATTTTTCCTGCTAGCTCCACCTATGAAGTTACTTTAGAAGCAACCGGCTTCCCTTCTATTACTTTTGAGGTTACAAGATAGCATGAAACTACTTTTCACATTAATAATAACTTTATGTATTATTATGCTTGCGCAAAACAACTTGCGCAAGCATACTTCTATATGGTATTGTACAGCCTTTCTTCTTTCTCTTGGCTACCTTTTATTACCATCATCTGCTCCTGTTTGGCTAACATTTTTTACCAAAAACATTATTGGTCGCGGTACACTTGCTACTGCCCTTTTCTTATTAGTTATGTATGCACGAATCTTCCCTGCAAAAGGTCGTTTATTTCGTACCTTTATGAGCCTGCGCGCTCCGCTAGCCATCATGGCTTCCTTCATTATTCTTCTGCATAACGGCACTTATTTTATACACTATTATACTAATATTACCAAAAGAAATGTTTCCATGACACCTTTAGAAATCCTAGCGGCCTGTTGCACGGCACTTATGCTAGTGCTACTTGTCCCTTTAACCCTCACTTCATTTTCTATTGTTCGCAAGAAAATGAAAGGTAAAACATGGAAAAACATACAACGACTTTCCTACTTATTCTATGGGCTTATTTATCTACATGTTGCATGTCTTTTCAGTGAACAAATAAGAAAAGGAAAGCAATCTTATCAATTAGAACTCGCTATTTATACTGCTATTTTTGGCATTTATCTCGTTTGCCGAATTGCTTTATATTTTCAAGCAAAGCATCATAGCTGCACAATCTACAGACATTGATACGGTTAGTGGAGCTACATTTAGCTCAGAAGGTATTATAAATGCGGTAGTTGCTGCATTGGAAAATGCACGTCAATAAAACATTACCGTTCACACAATAACGCTTTTCTACCACGTAATAAATACTTTTATATTGCATCTTTGGGAAATTAATAGTAGAATATCTATAACAAAACGCTTATAACCAGTTTCCTATAAAAAGAAGCTTCCCTCGTATTTCGCTACAAAGGAAGCTTCTTTTTAAATATTTATTATTTTTATTACTATTCTTTATCCATATACTTTTCCGGTTCAGAAACCACATTATAAACATCAATTCTCTGTAGGTCAATTTCAGGCATTCCAATAAAGGTTCCACCATACTGGAATAACTCTGGCTCTTTTTCAATTCTTACTACTTCAATAAATGCATGAAGTACTTCCTTAGTCCAGATAGTAAGATACGCCTCGTACACCGCTCCTATCTCCAAAAGCTCTACACAAGTAAAGCCAATTCCTGTCTTGGAAACATTCAATACATCAATACCTACCTCTTCTGTCTTACCGGAATCTAATCTTTTTACAATAATTCTTGATTTTAATTCCGTTCTTTTGCTTTTTCTTCTTTCAACCACGATTACATCCCCTTTTCACTAAAATCAATACCTTCCATCTCTAGATACCTCATTTCCTAAATAGTTTATCTATACAATATTTTACTCTATTTATCAGATTATGTCAATTTGTCACAAAAATGTCGTTACATAGAAGTAATTAGACGAGAATTTTGGCTAAAATTCTTGCTAAATTACTCTATAGAAAATTGCTGTTACCTAGAAGTAGTTAGACAAGAATTTCGACAGAAATTCTTGCTAAAGTGCGTGCGCTGGCACGCACTATTTTTATGTAATAGGAAATTGCTGTAACGTAGAGGTAGTTAATAAAGAATTTACGAAGTAAATTCTTTGAGTGATTGCCGCTGGGCAATCACTTTTTTACTGAATAAACATCGCATCTCCAAAACTAAAGAAACGATATCTCATCTCTACCGCAGTCTTATATGCATTTAATACCTGTTCTTTCCCTGCAAGTGCAGATACCAGCATAATCAATGTAGATTCCGGTAAATGGAAATTAGTAATCAGATTATCCAATACCTTGAACTTGTAGCCAGGGTATATAAATATTTCGGTATTGTCACAGCCTGCAACTACTTTTCCTTCCTCATTTGCAGCACTTTCAACGGTTCTACAGCTAGTTGTTCCAACGCAGATAACTCTGCCGCCTGCTGCCTTTGTATCATTAATCAAATCCGCTGCTTCTTGTGTCACCTGATAAAATTCCGAATGCATATGGTGGTTCAACACATTATCTTCTTTCACAGGACGGAACGTTCCAAGTCCTACATGCAAGGTAACATATGCTATCTTTATTCCCTTTTCTTCTACCTTCTTGAGTAAATCCTGGGTAAAATGCAAACCTGCTGTCGGTGCTGCTGCTGATCCCTCATACTTCGCATAAACAGTCTGATAACGACTCTTATCCTGAAGCTTATGTGTAATATACGGTGGTAATGGCATCTCTCCCAGTCTATCCAATACCTCTTCGAAAATTCCCTCGTAAGAAAACTGAATCAAACGATTGCCTTCTTCTACAACATCCAAAACTGTTCCCGTAAGAATTCCATCGCCAAAAGAAATCACTGCACCCGGTCTTGCCTTTTTCCCCGGCTTTACAAGTGTTTCCCATATATCATTTTCTCTTCTTTTTAGCAGTAATACCTCAATAGCCGCTCCTGTATCTGCTTTTACTCCCATCAGTCTTGCAGGAATTACCTTTGTATTATTGAGTACAAGACAATCTCCTTCATGCAGAAAGTCAATGATATCTTTAAACACATGATGCTCAACTTCTCCTGTAGTCTTATTCAATACCAGTAATCTTGAGCTTGATCTATCTTCCAACGGATCCTGCGCAATCAGTTCCTCCGGCAAATCAAAATAAAAATCCGATTTTCTGAGTTCTTCCATTTTTGTTTTTCCTTTCGTAATTATTCAGTTCCTTCATAATCACTTTTGAAACTATGCATTTTCCAAAAATGCCTTATATCCTCGCATTGTCTCAAATGCATCTATTTTACTTGTTACTTCGAATGGCGCATGCATATTCATAACCGCCGTTCCACAGTCTACCACATTCATAGCATACTCTGCAAGTATATGTGATACGGTCCCGCTTCCACCTAAATCAATTCTTCCATACTCAGCAAACTGATAAACGACATCTTTCTCCTCTAAAATCATTCTAAGCTTCGCTAAATACTCTGCATTGGCATCATTTGCACCACTCTTACCTCTCGCACCTGTAACTTTATTAAATACCAGACCGCCACCAAGCAATGCTGCATTTTTCTTTTCAAAAGCATCAGCAAACATCGGATCATAGACACTGCTTACATCTGCTGACAATAAATTGGATGAAGACATAGCTCTTCGAAACGCAATATCCGATTCCTCACCATGTAAATACATTGCTTCTGCAATCATGTTTTCAAAAAAGCGGGAGGTCATTCCGGTTGCTCCGTAACTTCCTATCTCTTCTTTATCAGCCAGCATGACAACACTTGTCTTTGAAGGATTCTTTGCATGTAGTAATGCATGTACTGCTGCATAAGCACATACCTTATCATCATGACCATATGCCATAATCATACTTCGATCAAGTCCTGCTTCTCTTGCCTTTCCTGCCGGAACAATCTCTAGCTCTGCAGACAGGAAATCCTCTTCCTCCATATCATAACACTCCTGCAATAGCTGCATAATTTTAGCTTTTACAGGTTCTGCACTATTTTCTTCTTTGTCTTTTTCTTTTAATGGACGATTGCCAATTACAACATCCAATACCTCGCCGGAAAAAAGCTTCTCTGCAGTCTTTTCCATCTGTTCACTTGCAATGTGTGGCAATAAATCCGAAATAAAAACAACCGGTTCATCTTTATCTTCACCAAGGCATACCTCAACGGTTGTTCCATCTTTCTTAATCACTACACCATGAATTGCTAACGGAATCGTTACCCACTGGTATTTCTTGATTCCTCCATAATAATGAGTATCAAGATATGCTACACCTTCATTTTCATACAATGGATTTGGCTTTACATCTATTCTTGGCGAATCGATATGTGAAACTATCATATTCATGCCCCGTTCCATCGATTCTTTCCCGATATGCATCAATATCACTGCCTTATTCATCCAGGTAGCATATACCTTATCGCCTTCTTTTATCTTTTTTTGTTCTTTTATTAACTTTGCAAGGTCAACAAAACCTTCTTTTTCAACCATATTAACAACGGTATCACAGCATTCTCTTTCTGTTTTCGCTTTATTCAAAAAATGCATGTAATCCTTGGCATAATACTCCATCTTTTCTAAACGTTTCTCACTATATTCCTTCCAACAATTCTTTCGTTCCATCTTTTTCTCCTTTAGTTTTATATTAAATTCAAGTTTAGTGGAGTAATATTCAAGGCTACGAGCACTCTTTTACAGGTTTTGTGTATAGCAAATGAATATGCCTCAAATGCAAACCCGCTTGTTTGGTATTTCCCAAATGGAGCGTTCGGCATGTTTGTGAATAAGAACCTAGTAAATTATTGCAGTTCACTAAGTAAAAAACTTAATACACACTACGCTGTGAAATGAAGTTATATTTTGTTTTGGACATATACAAGGA
>JAXJRB010000117.1:0-2103 GCA_036310845.1 Lachnospiraceae bacterium
ACACTTGTGAGGCTTTTGCAATTAATGAATGCCCAATTTCCAATCATTGTTACACTATTAGGAATAGTATAATCAGTAACACCGCAACCAATAGCGAAAGAGTTAAGTACTCCATCAACAATCAAGCAACGACCATTATCTGATGCAAACTTACCTTTGAACTCCTTGAGGCTTTTGCAATCATAGTATTTGCAACCAGTTATTACTCAATATTTTGCGAGTAATAAGTCAGAAATATGGTCATAACCTTTAACGGTGCATTCTAAAAGGTGAAGATTTAACATTTTTATTGTTTCTTAACGTTCAAAGCGTATCAATAAAGGGTGTTTCTTCTCTTTTCAGTGCTATTTGCAGTTTGATGTTTCCGTCATTCCACGTTTTCGGCACAAAGGTACGACAATTTCCAAAAACGGCAAAAGCACACTCTTACCAATCTATTATTTGGGAGGGAGTGAAATCTGCCGCTTGCCAAATTTCTCTCTGTCGAAAATAATAAGCCTCTGAAAGAAATAGAGCCGTGTGAATGATAGGTTATCAAGTTAAGACCCTTTTATTTATGCTGTTCTTTGTTTCTACTATTTCGGCAGTCGTTTATCTCCGTTGCCGGATGCCGTTTCAAGCCAAGCCGATGAATAAGAAAAGGTTTTGGAGCTGTTTACTCTCCAACGGAGGACGAAAGCTCGTGCAAATGAGAGCAGAGCCAAGTTTACTTGAGCTATGCCGAGTGCAGCCGAGTTTCTGTAAACTGCTCCAAACGGTTTACCGCTTGACTTTTTCTTATTCAAAATGAGGTCTGGCTACCTTTGCATCCGACAATTGGATAAATGATTGATATTTACAAAAAATCATGTAAAATATGCATCGGAAATAATTACATTGACGAAAATAAGGAAAGGACTATCAGATTGAGTCAGTCTATCCTTTATGTTATACTAAATCGAAATCAACCTTATATAAATGGTACTTTGCATTTTTTACCGATGGGTCATAACTGAATAATCCAGATTTATCAAACATCGTACATTTAATTTCTGATGCTATGACTTCTTTATATGGCAATGAATTCAAACATAATCCGCCATTTACTCCCAAACAGTTTTTATGAACATATTGTCCTTGATCTTGAACGACAACTTTACAAAACAACATATAGTGAGTTGTATTACCAGTGTACGAGTCTATGACATATAATATATCGCCCTCATTTACGAATTGACAAAATGTATCATAATTGTTTATAAACTTACCTTTAGATATTTTAGAAATATTATCATTAAACACAGCTTCTTTTTCTAAAATTTGGCCACCTGTCGCTTTTTCAATAATGCTTGCGACCCAATTTGCACATGGTCCCCCCATTGTATAGACACTTGAAATATTCAAAGTGTTTTGGTTATTCACAAAATCTTTTATTTTGTTTCTTTCTTCAAAGTTAATAGCCATAAGACATTGTATTATATTACTACTCTCTTTACTATTCGCATTATTAGACACTCCGTTATAGAGTTATTTAATCGGGTCTTCACTTAAAATTGCGTTTTTTATTTATGTAACGGTATTAGTTACCTTTTAAATAAATACGGCCTTATATCAAATTCTACAAAATAAACAATGAAATACATTTTGAGTATTTGTGGCTGAATTTTGCCGAATAATTCCACTCAATGTAGTTGCATATCGCAACGGATCTATTGGATTTGTTAAGGGTATCCGAAAAATGCCATTAACTTCTAAGCCATTATATCTATCCCAATGACCATTCCATATATCATAATCTTGTGTATATTGACCTCCATAAATTATATGTACTGGAGGAATATGTGGTTGTTGATTCATAAGATTGGCAAACAATGGATAAGCAACATTATTATCAAGCTCTTGTCCTTCAAAACAATAAAAATGTAATTCGCAGTTATCTGGCAACCGGAAATTAGAATTTCGTCTCTGCCCATGCGATGATATTATAAAATGTGGCATAAAAGAAAATGATTTTTCCCTACTCTCTTTACTATTCGGATTTTCGGATTCTCCGTGTAGATCTACGATGCAAAAGTATAGAGATTTATAGGGATGTCATACATATTTCTTTATACAGTAAGGCTA
>JAXJRB010000118.1:0-2169 GCA_036310845.1 Lachnospiraceae bacterium
CATTGACCAGAGATACATCATTGATATTTTCTGAATCCACTGTTACCTGAACATCAAACGTTGTATCGTTTAACTGGATGGTGGACGTGTATTTGCCAGGTATGTATGTAGCTGTTGGGACACTCTTCGGGTCTGAATTCGTATATGGGCTGAGTAGTATAAATAGCAAAAGTGCTGTTAGAATGACAAGACCAATTAGAATTCCAGTTAGAATAAGTTTTTTCATGTGTAGAACAACTATTTTTGTTTTTGCGCTCATAAGGACCTCCAATGAATTATTAGTATATAATATGTGCTATTAATAAAAATATGATTATGAAAAATAAAAAAAGTGGTGTCATGCATTTTTGAAAATGTCCCAAAATAATTGAAACATTTGCCCCGGCTTTTTTTGCTGGGGCTTTAGTTTTTTGTGGGCTCTGCCCACACCCGTCCCTCGTCGGGAAGGCAGGGAAAGAAGCTGTTTGCTTCTTTCTTTGCTAGGAGGATATTCCGTGAGCTTTATGTCAAGAAACTTTCACGGCATATCCTCGTCAGCTAAGCTGACTGCGGTATTCCATGTTTTCTTGACAACAGCTCCGCTCCCTATGCTGGTATGATTTTATCATCTTGCCAATGATGTTCTTGCTGTTTGACAAACTTTCCGAATTGCTGTCTTCGCCACGGATGATTCATTGGAGGTATGTAAGTCTTTTTGGGTTTAGGTGGAGTGTAGTCTATATCTATATCCTTTGATTTTGTTTCGTGTTCGGGTATTTCTTCAAGGGCATAAATATCTTTATCATTTACACTACAGTATTTGTTACCATTAAATGCCTGAATAAACATCACCTTGGTTCCTTTACGATAATGGACCTGCAAACCTTTACTATCAAGCATTCGATAGTATTTGTTGGAATGTCTTAGGCAGTGGCCTGTATCTACAGTTCTTTCACATAGAACTGCAAGAATTAAGTTTATTTTTTCATTTTCTGGTTGCTCTTCGAACACAGACTTGATACCATTAAGAGGAAGCGAGAACTTCTCATTGAATTCTTTTATGTAGGAGTTTAAGAATTCATTGGCAGCGTCTATGGTCGATACGCCTGCAAGTCTTAGTTCGATTGGCAGGCGCGACTGTAGGGTCTGATTTAAGCGTTCTACACGTCCTTTTGCTTGTGGTACACTGCTTGCTTCAAGTTCAACACCAAGCTGCTTACAAGCATAAGCAAACTGTGTATATGTATCCTCATCGATTGATGGGGAATTTTTCTTTTTATAGGTGAATACTGTACGGCGGTCCGTGAAGAACTTGTATGGAATTCCGTATGTTGTAAGTATCTGATGAAATACATGGTAATAGCCATTTAGTGTTTCTTGGGTATCAAACCATCCACCGGTTATTCTTCCTGTTGAATCATCTATAGCCAGATGAAGATGCCATGTCTGTCCTGGAATCCAGTCGTATGGAGTTGCATCCATTTGCTGTAGCTCACCGAAATAAGCTGCTCTAGGGCGTCGAGAATGGGCATCTTCAACGGCAACAAGATTAGTCTGAATCTTGTCGGCTTCTTTCTGTGTTTTAACAGCCTTCTTTTTGGCCTTTAACTGTTCTTTAATTCTTTTCTTTTTGGCTTTAGTAACCTTTGGAGAGAGAATATATTCGGCTTCAAGAATAGTCATAACGGATGAAGGCGAAATGCAAATACCTTCATGCTTTGCTAATAGTTCAGTGAAGTGCTCAAAGTTAGCATCATAGTATTTTGTGCGATATAGATCTACGACAAGTTTTCGAGTTACATTAGGGATAGTATTAGCTGGCTTTCTTCCTCTGTTGCCATGAATAAAATAGGCCTTTCCTTGTTCTCTATAACCTTTAAGCATACGATTAATGTGGCGTACGGTACAATCAAGAGTAATAGCAGCCCTCTGCTTGTTTGGGTGTGGGTGATCGGCTAATGCTTTAATCACCTCGTACTTCTTTTGTTCATCCATTGATAGTTCTACCTTTCTGATAATAGTCACCTCCATCTGTTGATGGAAGTATTATACCACTTTGGGACATTTTCCCTTTTGGTATATTAGGACATTATCAAAAATGGTTCATAAGAATGGACACTTTACAAAATAATTTCCTTGCATTACGTTTCCCCTCCAGCTAAAATAATTGATTTATTATATCATAATATA
>JAXJRB010000119.1:0-5530 GCA_036310845.1 Lachnospiraceae bacterium
CAAACCACAAAACAAAAAACTTCATAAACAACGTCATGGCGAAGCCCCCTTCGCTCTTTTGTTATGCCATTTTTTATTTCCTGCTTATTATACATCATATCTGACTTTTTGAGAACTTTCCTATAAAGGAACAAAGTGGACAAGTCCACATCATCTCTCTAAATCCCTCTCTCTAGAGGGACTTGTTCACTTTGTCGCGCGAATCGCATATCACGAAGTGATAATTTCCTTATGCGATTCTGCGCATATTATTTTTGTTCAATAGGACAGTTCGGAGAACTTTCCTATTGAATAATAAAAAACTCCAATCACAAAGACTGGAGTTTTTTACTACTTTATGTAACTTAGCATAAACTAATTCCTGAAGCATAATCATCATTTACTACATAGTAAATCATATTTTCCTCTGGTTTAATATATACTCTAACCTTTTCAACAGATTCTGTAACATGACCTTCTGCAATATATGCATTCTTTACACGTTCAACTACATCTGCTGCAAATACTTCCTGATTACCAAACTGCACAAAAATTTCTTCTTTTACAGCAACCTCTTTTTTCTCTGCTGTCTTTTTTACAGTTGTCTTCTTTTCAACAACCTTTTTCTCTGTAGCCTTCTTTGCCACTGGCTTCTTTTCTTCATTTTTTTCTTCTTTTGTTTCAACGCTTACTGTTTCAGCAAGTTTCTCCTGCTTAAACTCTTCTGCTACTACAGCAGCAGCCTTTTCTACTGTTTTCTTAACAGTTTCTGTCTTCACGCTTTTACCCTTTGTTACTGGATTAACTCTTTTCATTATTACTCCTCCTTATACAACTGCAGGACTATCTTTAAATTTTCAACTATTTCATCCCTTAATAGTTACATTTATTATTAATAATATCCTACTTTTTCTAATTTTATGTTCTTTACCGCTTTCACGCATACATAGCATATCATAAAAAAGCAAGTAATTCAATTTGTTTACATAAATTTTTTATTTTTTCTACATTTTACCTGCAAATCATACTCTTCTTTATTAATCTCTGCCTATTGAGAAATAGACGTATACAATATCATTCCTCTGTACATACTAAAGAAAAAGGAGGGAAAAATATGCGTAATAAATTATTAGATTGTATCGCTTTAACCATAGCTATTATTGGCGCCATTAACTGGGGACTTATTGGATTCCTCGATTTTAACCTTGTTGCTGCAATTTTTGGTAGTATGACATGGCTTTCACGCATCATCTATGGTTTAGTTGGTGTATGTGGTCTATATTTAATCACATTCTACATGCGTTTAAGCAACAGCGAAGCCGATATGTAAAATTTTATAAGAAAAATAGATTGTTACCTTTTTAGCACAACATCATATGTATTGAAAAAGCTATTTACCTGATTATTAGATAAATAGCTTTTGTTGTAATTATTCAGTACCTTCATAATTACAATTCACAAATCCATTTAAATCAGCTTTGCTGATGAACTTTGCTCACTCCTGAATCATGTTCTTAAGGTCTCTGCAACAAGTGCTTCGACCTGTACTAAATAGTTACCTTTTTCTTCATTTATTATTGATAAAAAATCTGTACAAGAGGCGAATCCTTATCAAGAATAATGGTTTTATCTCCACCCTTTATAGCATTCTTTACAGCATCCAGACTTCTAGTAAAACTATAAAAATCAGCCTTTGCTGCATCATTATAAGCCTCTGACATAATTCTCATATACTCTGCCTCACCCTCTGCCATAAGAATTTCTGCTTGCTTATTTGATTCTGAAATTAGTAATGAAGCTTCCTTATCTGTTGTATTACGAATCACCTGTGCCTCAGCATTACCCTCTGCAGTATAGGTTGCTGCAATATTCTGTCTCTCTGAAATCATACGTTCAAATACTGCATCCTTATTATCTTCTGGCAAGTCAAGAAGTTTAATCTCTACTGTTTCAATCTCTATACCATACTGTCCAATGGAACTCGTAGCATTACTCATTATATGATTTGTCAATTCCTGCCCTCTTGCTGCTATAATATCATTCTGAGTCATACTACTGATTACATTTTTTACAGCATTGTAAACGGCAACATCAATACGTCCTTCTGCATTAACTGTTGAAGAATTTAATGTCTGAGCAAATGCTTTTGGATCTATAATTCTCCATAACACAAAGCTATCAACAATCATTGACTTTTTATCTTTTGTAATTACATCTGACTTGGCGATATCATATAACAGCAATTCCTTAGATACGGTATCTACCTCCTGCATAATCGGAAGTTTTATATACAACCCTGGTTCCGAAATTACTTTTTCAATCTTTCCAAATTCTTTTACGATTCCATATTGATTCTCACGAATAACAAAAGCAGAATTTAATACAACAATCAAAGCTGCTATTACTACTACAATTCCAAATACCTTACCAATATTCTTTTTCATTGTATCCTCCTCCTACTGTGTATTCTCTGCACTCTGCTGATTTGATGTTGTTTCATTTAATCCTTTTATCTGAAGTTCATCCAAATATAATGTCTTATTCAAATCACCATTGCCATTATCAATAATAAGTTTTACTCCTGGTAAAACATCTTCCATTGTCTCATAAAACATACGTTGTTTTGTTATCAAAGGATTCTTTGTATACTCTTCATACATTTCATTAAATCGAACTACCTGAGCCGTTGCTTCATTAATTCTTGCCTGTTTCTGCGCCTCAGCATCCTGAATAATTTGGTCTGCTTTTGCACTTGCCTCTGGAATCTTTTCATTTTGATACTTATTGGCATTATTAATTGCTGTTTCCTTACCCTGTTTTGCAGTTTCTACCGCTTTAAATGCCTCTATAACCGTCTGTGTTGGCGGCTCTGCATCCTGTATTGAAATATTAACCAACATCAGTCCTATATCCTGCTGTTCAAGCTTTTCAATAATCATTTCCCTAATTGCTGCCTGAATCTCGCTCTTTCCTGTTGTAATAACATCATCTACCGTATAATTACTTACCACATTACGAATACATGACTGCGCAATATTCTTCAATATTTCTTCTGGTCTTGCAGAATTATACAAATATTTTATAGGGTCAGATACCTTATACTCTACATAAAAATCAACGTTTACAAAATTGAAATCAGACGTAATCATAAGTGATTCTGTCGCATACATATCTCCATTTTGCTCTGTTGCGGTTCCCTGGGCATATCCAATAGGAAATCCTTGAATGGTTGTATTAACTCTTGTTACTTTTTGAATAAATGGAATCTTAAAATGAAGTCCTGATGTTACAACTCCACCAGCTTTACCAAACGTAGTTACCACGCCTTGTTCCTGTTCTCTGATCGAATATACCGACTCATAAGATACTAATAAAACTAATACAATCGCTACAACAATCCCTATACTCGTTCCTTTTTTCTTTTGTTGTCTGTTCCAATTAAAACGCGTTCTACCATTTTCACTGTTTCCAGCATTACCACCACTATTAAATTCTCTAAAATTTTCTGCCATAATTTCTCCTTTGTCCTTTCTTCTTGGTAATATTATGAAATCTATTTTCTTTTTAATACTTCAAGAATATAGTTCCACATCCTTTCTGTTGAAGAAATACTAAGTCTTTCTTCCGTTGTATGAATATCATAAATATTGGGGCCAAATGAAACGCAGTCAAGTCCTGGTATTTTTGATATCATAATACCACACTCTAATCCTGCATGAATTGCTTCAACCTTTGGTTTTATACCAAACATTTCCTCATACACCTGAAGCATGGTCGCTCTAAGCTTAGAATCCGGATCATACTGCCATCCAGGATAATCTCCGTGAACGCTTATACTACCTCCTGCAAGACTACTAACCACTTCCATTTGTTCCATTATATATTTCTTGGCTGATTCAATAGAACTTCTAATCGCACTCGATGCTATCATTTCATTTTCTTCTAGCTTTAAAATTCCTACATTTAAAGAAGTTTCTACTAAACCTGCTATATCAATACTCATTGCCATAATACCATTCGGAAGTACCATAAGGAAATCAATAACACGCTTGGTTGATTCTTGTTTTAAAATCCTTTTATTTTGATTTCCTAGCCTTACAGAAATCAAATAAAGTTCTTTCTCCTTTGTATTATACTCATTTTTTAATATTTCTTCTATTTTCTTGACAAATTCAACAAATCGCTTCTCCTGAGTGTTTTCTACTAATACAACTGCTTCCGCTTCTCTTGGAATGGCATTGTCTTTTTCACCACCGCTCAAATCAGCAATTTGAATTGGCATTTCTTTTGAAATCATATATAAAACACGGCCTAACATCTTAATCGCATTACCACGTTCCTTATTAATCTCTACTCCTGAATGACCTCCAAGAAGCCCTCCTACCTTAATCTTATAAAATATTCCTGCCTTTTCTTCACGCACAATAGGAATATTGCAGTCAATTCTTGCTCCCCCTGCACAACTAGCCAAAAGAATACCTTCTTCTTCTGAGTCGATGTTCATCATTCTCTTAGCCTTTAACATAGATAAATCTATTGCAGTTGCACCTTCCATACCAATTTCTTCATCTGTCGTAATAACAGCCTCAATTCTAGGATGCGCAATATCATCAGAATCCATAATTGCTAAAATGTATGCTACTGCAATTCCATCATCACCACCTAGGCTAGTTCCTTCCGCATAAATAAAGTCCCCATCTATCTTTAATTTTAATGGTTCCTTCTCTAAATCAATTTCACAATCTACTTTTTTTACAGTTACCATATCCATATGTCCCTGCAAAATAATAGGTTCAACCTCTTCGTAGCCTTGTGTAGCTTCCTTAACTATTATAATATTATTAGCATAATCTCTTACATGAAATAATCCACGCTCTTTTGCAAATTGCTCTAAGTAACTACTAATTCCATCTAAATTACCTGAACCATGTGGAATATTACATATTTCCTCAAAATATTGAAATACCTTTGCAGGCTGTAACTCTTTTAATATCTGCATACATTACCCTCCTTATTTTATCATCACAATTTCTTTCTATATTATAATATATTTATTTGTTTTTTATCTTTGTTATGATGTTTTAAAATATACCAAATTTCTTTCTTTTCGTAAATATCTTTTCCTTCTATTTCACTTTCATTTAATAAACAATAAAACAACTTTAATTATAAAAAAAATATAAACGCAAACAACTGCAACGCGCTGACAAACTAACCAGTAACTACGCCTAAAGCCTCTCAGCAAAGGCTTCGAGCCTAGTCTCCATAACTGGTGGATTTTGTCAGTCGCTAAAAGCGCAGTTTGAAATGTTTGCTTATTATATATTTTTGTGCAAATTGCCATACCACATTTTGAATACCACCTTTTGACACCTTAATCCTAAAATACAAAAAAGTCCTACATATAACTGCAAGACTTTACCTACTATTTCTTTATGAAATATTTTCGTATTCCTTCAAAACCGAACACACAAATCTTTATCAAACATTTTACTTCCGTTCTAAACAATTCTTCATTTACCTTCCAGGATAAGCCCTCGACCTATTAGTG
>JAXJRB010000120.1:0-3061 GCA_036310845.1 Lachnospiraceae bacterium
ACTTAAAAATAGTGCGTGCCAGCGCACGCACTTTGGCAAGAATTTCTTACGAAATTCTTGTCTAACTGCCACTACGCTACAGCACTTTCCTATAAAGTAAAAAAGGGAGCCTATCTCTATGTGATAAGCTCCCTACCTTCTTCATCATTTGTCCAGTACTTTCTTCAATTCATCCATAAAGGTGTTGATATCCTTGAATTCGCGATACACCGACGCAAACCTTACATACGCAACCGCATCTAAATCTTTTAACCTGTTCATTACCAATTCACCGATAATTTGGCTCGGAATCTCCTTTGCCTCCATATTAAAAATCTCAACTTCTATTTCTTCTACGAGTTGATTAATTTGTTCAGCACTAACAGGTCTCTTATGGCACGCTCTAAGAACTCCTGCCTCAATCTTTGACCTATCATACGCCTCCCTATTATTATCCTTCTTGATAATAATTAAAGGTATCGTTTCTATCTTTTCATAGGTTGTGAATCTTTTATTGCATTCATCGCATACTCTTCTTCTACGGATAGAATTATTTTCTTCAGCTGGTCTTGAATCAATTACTCTAGTGTTCTCATGGCTGCAGAACGGACACTTCATACTGCTTTCCTCTAATCTTTCTTTTGTAACTCAAAGTATTATAACCACATAATAATCCTTTTGTTTATTATCTAATTACACCACAAGTATAAGCAATACTTTCTCTTATGTCAATCTTTTGTGTATACAATTTATCTTTAAAAATTAATAGATGCGTCTTATTTCATCACATTAGATATCTACCAATATTAAATCAGGCCCTATCTGCTTAATACACTGAAACGGTATTACAATCACCGTATCATCCGTCAATTTCCCCCAAATTCCACAGCAGGATGGTACCATAATCTTCGTAATACACCCTTTACACTCATCAAATTCCAAATCGCATACATGCCCAAGCCGTTTACATTCTCTCATACTGATGACTTCTTTTTTGCGAAACTCACTATAACGAATCATATCATCACTTCCATATTTTTCTTTTTATATTATATGATTCTTTTTCATGAAATTTACAAAACAATAGTACATCTTTCTTTCATCTAGAATAACCCAAGTTTCTGCGCTCTTGCTTTCAATCTCTCTGCTGCCATCTTGGGTTCCTCTGCTTTCATAATAGCAGACACTACGCAAATACCAGCAATAGGAATATCTGCAAGTACATCAATATTATCCTTATTCAATCCACCAATTGCATTTACAGGAATCTGAACCGCATTACAAATATCACGAAGCGTATCCGTAGATGTTTGAACCGTTTTCACTTTTGTAGTCGTAGGATAGATTGCACCTACGCCAAGATAATCTGCTCCCTGCTCATAGGCCTCCTTTGCCCACGAAACTGTCTTTGCAGTTGCACCCACTATTCTATTTTCACCCATGAGCTTTCTTGCCATGAAAACCGGCATATCTGATGCACCAACATGTACCCCTTCCGCATTAATAGCAAGAGCCACATCCACACGATCATCAATAATCAACGGTACATTATATCTTTTTGTAAAAGCATGTACTTTCTCTGCAAGTGCAATATATTCTCTTGTTGTTTTCTCTTTTTCACGGAGCTGCAGAAGGGTTACTCCTCCTTTCAACGCCTGTTCCACACGGTAGAGAAATTCTTCTTCACCATAATTTGTACTGTCAGTTATAAAATATAAACTCGAATCAAATTTTCTCATTTTTGCTCCTCACACATACACATAATCATTTAAAACCGGCTGTAAACCTTCGTTAGCCATATCCTTATACATCCTCTCAAAGCTTCGATTGTCATCAATTTCAAACTGTTCATCCCCTTTAACCACATCATCATCCTTAGCATTGTACTTACTTTCATGGTCTCCAATACCAGTAGATACCCCGGCCGAGACTTTAGTGGCAGCAATTTTTACAATACCATTCCTAAACTCCGCACTCTCACGAGAAGAAACCGTAATCCCTACAAAAGGTAGAAAAATACGGTACGCACAGAGTATCTGGCAAAGTTGTTTTTCACCCACATCAAGAGGATTGATACTATTATTATTGATAATCGGACGTAGTCTCGGACAAGAGAGAGACATTTCCGCATGAGGATATTTACGTTGCAAATAATATACATGAAGCGCACTTGCTAATGCATCCTTTCTAAAATCAGCCAAACCAAGAAGTGCAGAGAATGCAACACCGCGCATACCACCACGAAGCGCTCGCTCCTGCGCATCAAAACGATACGGCCATACACGTTTATGTCCGTATAAATGGAGTGTTTCGTATTTGTCGGTATCGTAAGTTTCTTGAAATACCGTCACATAATCAGCACCACACTCATGAAGATATTTATATTCATCCGTATTGACCGGATAGATTTCAAGACCAACCATACGAAAATACTTCCTTGCCAATTTGCAAGCTTCTCCAATATATTCTACATCACTTTGAACACGACTCTCACCAGTAAGAATCAAAATTTCCTCCATGCCAGAGTCGGCAATAACTTTCATTTCATGCTCTATCTGTTCCATATTCAATTTCATACGGTTAATATGGTTGTAACAGTTAAATCCACAATACACACAGTAATTTTCACAATAATTGGCTATGTAAAGCGGTGTGAAGAGATATACTGTATTGCCAAAATGTTTGCTTGTTTCTATACGAGCTTTCTGTGCCATTTCTTCCAAAAAAGGTTCTGCTGCTGGAGAAAGCAATGCCTTGAAATCCTCTATGGAGCATGTTTCATGCGTAAGAGCAGTACGAATATCGCGAGCAGTGTAGACAGAGTAATCAAAAGAATTCATCTGTGTCATAACTTGCTGACAAACATCAGATTCAATCTTTTCCATATCCGGCAAATATTCCATGTGATTTTTACGGCTAGATCTATCTGTTTCTAGTCGATGCTTTTTCTCCAATGCAGCTAACGACAAATGCTCAGAGTCTACAAAAAATTGATTTTCCATAATTTTAATCTCCTTAATCATGCAAAAATCCAGTCAAAGGATCTGATGCAGAAGCTCCACGCGTTAGCACACGTCCCAGA
>JAXJRB010000121.1:0-19979 GCA_036310845.1 Lachnospiraceae bacterium
GTTCATAGCATGAGCCTCCGGTTTGTAATTGTTTTTTGGCAACTCAATTATACCAAAACCATTGGTTTCATGCTATTTTTATGCCAGTTATTATTGAATTTTTTAGGTGCATAGGCACTTATTTAAGTGCGAAGTTTGAGTGGTTAATTTTAACCTGATTAATCAGCTATGGAGTTTGATTTTTATTTATGCGGCTGGAGCACCGATGGGATATTTGGTACAGAAGGGATATTTTGATACAATATCAAATTCCATCTATGAGGCGGCACGTATAGATGGTGCAACGAATATTAGAATATTTCGAAGCATTACATTGCCGCTTTCCAAGCCGATTATTGTATATACAGCATTAACGCAGTTTGCTTGGCCTTGGAGTGATTTTATTTTACCCAATTTGTTACTAAAAAATAAAGATTTGTGGACAGTAGCTGTTGGTTTGATGCATTTGGATGAAACGCAGTTTACCAGATTTGCAGCAGGTTCTATTTTTATTGCAGTTCCGATTGTGGCATTGTATTTTGCTCTTTCCAATTTCTTAGTGTCAGGAGTTTCAGCGGGAGCGGTAAAGGAATAAGAAAACACAGATATATAATTAAAAAAAGTGATTGGCCGTTTGGACAATCACTTTTTAAAAATTATGCTTCAATTTCTCTAATCAGATTTACCATTTCAATTGCACCTAATGCACAATCGTATCCCTTATTGCCTGCTTTTGTTCCGGCACGTTCAATTGCCTGTTCAATATTTTCGGTTGTAACAACACCGAACATGACAGGAATGTCACTGTTCATAGATACGGTTGCAATTCCCTTTGATACTTCGTTACATACATAGTCGTAATGGCTTGTTGCACCACGGATAACGGCGCCAAGGCAGATAACAGCATCATATTTACCGCTCTTTGCCATTTTGGATGCAATAAGAGGAATCTCGAATGCACCTGGAACCCATGCAACATGAATGTCTTCTTCTTTTACGTCATGACGGAGTAATCCATCCATGGCACCACCAAGGAGCTTAGAGGTGATAAATTCATTAAAACGGGCAGCAACGATACCTACCTTTATATTTTTGTTTGCAACAAGATTTCCTTCAAATGTTTTCATAATGATAAGTCCTTTCTTATATAAATGATATAATATGAAATATATGTTTTACAGAGCGGTGTCATAGTTCAAAATATGTCCCATGCGCTTCTGTTTTGTTTTTAGATAAAATATGTCATGTTTCGTAGCATTCATCTGAATGGGAATGCGTTCTGTAATTTCCATACCAAATTCTTCAAGCTGATATACCTTATCCGGGTTGTTTGTTAATAAATGTAATGTATTTACACCAAGGTCACGCAAGATTTGTGCACCAATGTAATATTCGCGTTCATCACCGCCAAAGCCAAGTGCAAGATTAGCCTCTAAGGTATCCATGCCTTGCTCTTGAAGCTCATACGCACGTAATTTGTTAATTAGCCCAATTCCACGACCCTCTTGACGCATGTAGAGAAGAATACCGCGGCCTTCTTTTTCAATTTGCGACATAGCAGCAGCAAACTGTTCTCCACAGTCACAGCGAAGAGAACCAAATACATCTCCAGTCAGACATTCTGAGTGAACACGGCAAAGAACGTTTTTTCCATCGCCGATATCTCCTTTTACTAATGCAACATGATGTTCACCGTTTAAGCGGTTAACATAGCCATATGCGGTAAAGTCACCATATTTGGTTGGCATCTTTGTAACGGTCATGCGGTCTACAAGCTTTTCATGTTGCTTGCGATATGCTTGTAAATCCTTAATGGTAATGAATTTTAAATTCCATTTTTGAGCAAGCTCTATGAGTTCGCCGGTACGCATCATAGTTCCATCTTCCTTCATGATTTCGCAACAAAGACCGCATGCTTTGAGTCCGGCCAGGCGACAAAGGTCAACAGTTGCCTCAGTGTGTCCGTTACGTTCTAAGACACCATTTTCTTTGGCAAGAAGAGGAAACATGTGTCCAGGTCTACGAAAATCCTCTGGCTTTGCTCCTTCTTCGACGCACTTCATAGCAGTAATGGATCGTTCTGCGGCAGAAATACCGGTTGTGGTATCTACATGGTCAATAGAAACCGTGAACGCTGTTTCATGATTGTCAGTGTTATGGGATACCATCTGTGGAATCTGTAGCTTTTGTACAAATTCAGCAGACATTGGCATACAGATAAGTCCTTTTCCATGAGTAGCCATAAAGTTGATATTTTCTGTTGTGGCAAACTCAGCAGCACAGATAAAGTCGCCTTCGTTCTCACGGTCATCATCATCAGTAACTAAAATAATTTCTCCTTGACGTAAAGCCTCAAGTGCTTCGTCGATTGTGTTATAAGTAAACATAGTAATACTCCTTCCATAAGGTTATTTTATGATTATGCTAAAAACCATGCTGTAGTAACCAGTCTCTTGTCATAGTGCTTTTTGCTGGTTGGGAAGCAGCAGGTGTTAAGAATTTTTCTACATACTTTCCGATAATGTCATTTTCTAGATTGACAGCATCGCCAATTTTTCGTTTGCCAAGTGTAGTGACGAGAGCGGTATGTGGAATGATGGAAACACTGAAAGAATCAGCGGATAACCGTGCAACGGTCAAACTGATACCATCAATGGCAATAGAGCCTTTTTCCACGACATAGCGCATAATGTTTGGTGAAGCCTGTATGGTGTACCAGATAGCATTGTCATCACGCTTTATATCTAGAATTTTTCCAACATCATCTACATGACCGGCAACAATATGACCATCAAAGCGTCCGTTTGCCGGCATGGCACGTTCCAAATTGACGTAGCTTCCGATTGTTAATCCGGAAAGTGAAGAACGATTTAACGTTTCGTGCATAACATCTGCGTGAAAGCATTGTGATTGAAGATTGGTAACTGTCAGACATACACCATTTACAGCAACACTGTCTCCTATTTTAAGTCCTTCTAAGACGACATTTGCATGTATTTGTAAAATGGCAGAGTGAGCACCTTTTTGAATCTGCTTAATGGTACCCACTTCTTCAATGATTCCGGTAAACATTAGAATCGACCTCCCCTTCTAATAAGATGTCATTGCCAAATTGTCGAATACTTTGATTTTTCAAAATGATACATTCGGCAGGTGTTGCATACCCTTCGCCACTAATTGGTGTTTTGGCTATTTCACCACCAAAAAGCTTTGGAGCAATAAAGGCTTCTACCTTATGAACAATACCACATTTTAGCGCAGACCAGTTAAGGGTAGCACCACCTTCTATAAGGATGCTGTCAATTCCATGTTCACCTAATTGCTGCATGAGAGTGGAAAGATTAAGGTGTCCGTCCAATTCATCCACGGGAAGAATATGGCATCCGGCCTGCTGAAATGCTGTATATTTGTTGATATCCTGACAACAGGTAGCAAGGATGGTAGGAATCTCATGTGCGGTTTGAACAATTTGAGAATCCAACGGAGTTCGTAGTTTGCTGTCACAGATGATACGGATTGGATTGCGTCCACCTTCCATACGACAGGTTAGCAGTGGGTTATCAGCAAGTACAGTGCCAACACCGACCATAATGGCACGATAGCGATGACGAAGTTTCTGCACATAACCGCGTGCTTCTTTTCCAGTAATCCATTTGGAAGCACCTGTGTGGGTAGCAATTTTTCCATCTAAGGTCATGGCGTATTTCATAACAACGTAAGGACGCTTTGTTTGAATAAAATGAAAAAAAACATCATTTAGTTTTCGACATTCGTCTTCCAAAATATGCTCAGTAACCTCAATACCATTGGCGCGAAGAATCTCAATGCCTTTTCCGGCAACGAGTGGATTTGGGTCACCAGAACCAACGACAACACGGTGAATTCCAGCATTTATAATAGCTTCTACACAAGGAGGCTGTTTTCCGTGATGACAGCAAGGCTCTAGAGTAACATACATGGTAGCACCTTTTGGGGATTCTGTGCAGGCAGCGAGAGCATTTCTCTCTGCGTGAGGCTCGCCATATCGTTCATGATAGCCACTTCCGATGATACGGTCATCTTTTACAATAACAGCTCCCACCATAGGGTTTGGAGAAACAAAGCCACAGCCCTTCTCTGCAAGCTGCAAAGCTAAGTGCATATAAGCATTATCGTTCATATAGTTTTCCTTTCTGGTTAGTAAACGGTAAAATAAAAACCCCGAATGCATAAGCACTCAGGGCATAATAGATTTCAATAGTGTTATGAAAACAAGGTGTTAATATGATATATGCAAACGATATATAATAAAAACTCTGGAATTATTATAATTCCAGAGCAGTTATAACCTAGTTCATATAACGTATCTTCTTTCATCCAGACTTTACTGTCGGCTTCGGAATTTCACCGAATCGTGCCTTTCGGCTCGTGGGCTTTACCACCGGTAGGGAATTGCACCCTGCCCTGAAGATGTATCAAATTAATTGAAAGTATACAGTTTATGTAAATTGTTGTCAAGAATAAGATGAGATTTTAATCAAATATAGCCAAATGAAGTAAGATAATCTACAACCTCTTGCCAATAGGTAGCTTTTTTGTTACAGTAAGTATATGAGAAGGAAGAGAATTATATCAAACAAAATTACACATATGAAGCCTCTGGATAGAGGTGTTTTGGTAGCGGTATTTGTCATGTTTGTTCTGTTAATTGTTGGGGTAAGTATTGCTACGACTCGATATAAGCAGCGCCAGATACTGTTGGTTCAGGAATCGATGGAGATTTTAGCAGATAACCAAAGAGTACAATTCGAGCAATATGTTAACAACAAGGTTTCTTTGTTACAAGGCTTGGTAACGTTCCCGGAAATTTATGAAATGAATACGGTAAAACAGAAAGAATTTATTAAGTCACGTTCAAAAGCCCTTGGATTTCATCAGTTGTTTATTATGAAAAAGGACGGTATGGCCTACTATATTGAAGAAGATATTTGTAGGAATCAAAAGGAAGAGCCTTTTTATAAGGATGTTATGAGTAATGATACTTATATCACAGAGCCTTTTTATGGTGCAGATGCAACAACGATGACCGTTAGCGTATCCATATTAGATGAGAATAAGAAAAAGGTAGGAGCGTTATGTGGTTCCATAGCACTTGAGAAGGTGCAACAGATGTTTGAGGAGAACCGTATGTTCCTACAGGGAAGTAGTCTTCTGATTAATCGGGATGGTAATTTCATTTCAGCAGATGATATGGAGAAGGTTTATGTTAGGACTTCAGTTTATGAACAGAATGATGCCGATGTATCATTGGTTTATAAGGCTTTTGCTGAAAAAGCTGACCAGAAAGGCAAAATCATTTTGGATGGGGTAGAGTATCAGACGAATATAACTTATCTGGAACGTTTTGATTGGGTGATTATACAATGTATTAAAATGGAAACAATATTTAAAGGATTGGAATATATTGATATATGGAGATATATTTCTATTAGTATTGTTGTAGTTATTATATTTTGTGTCATCCGAATTGTTTTCTATTGGCATCGTAGTGATAAAAGGATTAATACCGATACTTTGACAGGCTGTAATAGTCGTGCAGCAATGCAAAATCTGTTGGACTATTTGGCTTATACTGAAAAGTATGATACGGGTGTTATCTATTTTGATTTGAACAGATTCAAAGATGTAAACGATACATATGGTCATGAAGTAGGAGACAAGATACTTTGTATTTTTGCAAATACTTTGATAGAGGTGTTTAACGAATTTGGTTATGTAGGACGTATTGGTGGTGATGAATTTATGGTCATTTTGTTGAATCAGAAAGAGGAAGATATGATTGAAATGTGCCATAAAGTTCAGTATATTTTAATAGAAGAAAGTAAGAAATTAGATTTCAATTATACGATTACTACTTCTTATGGATGTGCAATGAGAAGACGTGGAAGTGATGAAGACTTGAATAATATTGTAGCCAAGGCAGATGAGAGAATGTATGGTTACAAGGAGAATCATAGAGAATAAACCTTGACAGGAATTTTCAAATAATAGGGATTGGTGCAATAATTGCACCCTTAGATGTACTTTATAAGTGCGTTTAGGGGTGCTTTTTTAAGTAATAGGAGATCGCAGGCGGGCAGTGGTGACTAGAAAAAAATTCGTAATAATTCTTTTACGTTCCCAATATGCAGTAAATGATAGAATAAGACGATTGAAAAAGAGCATACAAATCGTTTACAATAGTATTATGATAAACAGAAGGGGAAATGTGAATGAAACAATTCAGAAAAGATAATGTAGCAAAAGATATTCTATCAGGAATTATTGTGGCACTTGTATCTATTCCTATCGCCATAGGGTATGCACAGGTTGCGGGATTGCCGGTTGTATATGGTCTGTATGGATCTATTTTTCCGATTTTTGTGTATAGCTTGCTTACGTCCTCGCCACAATTTGTATTTGGTGTGGATGCAACGCCGGCAGCATTAGTAGGGGGAGCACTTGCGAATTTTGGCATTGTAGCAGGGACGCAGGAAGCAATGGAGATAGTACCAATTATTACCTTGGTGACTGCATGCTGGTTGCTGCTATTTTATTTTATTAAAGCAGGAAGCTTGGTAAATTACATATCAACACCGGTTATGGGCGGTTTTGTTTCCGGCATAGGGTGTACGATTATACTTATGCAGATACCAAAATTGTTTGGTGGTACTCCAGGAACAGGGGAATTGTTTGTTCTGCTAACTAATATCAGTGGACAGCTAGAGAAGTTCAATTTGTTTTCGGCTGTTCTTGGATTTGGTACAGTAGTGATTCTTTTGGTAGCTAAAAAGTTTATTCCAAAGTTTCCGATGTCCGTGGTACTTATGGTAGTTGGGGCCGGATTAACTTATTTCTGCAAAATAGATCAATATGGCGTGGCATTACTTCCGACTGTGGAAAAAGGAATGCCTAAGCTTGTGTTACCTAAAATGTCATTTTTTTTACAGCACGCAGAGGACATTGTGTTACTTTCATTAACAGTAGCACTTGTTATTGTGGCACAGAGCTTGCTTTCAACTAATAATTATGCTTTAAGATATAATTACAAAATCAATAATGATCGGGAAATTTTAGCATATGCAGCAGGAAATATGGCAGGCGCGTTAGTAGGGTGCTGTCCAATTAATGGTAGTGTGTCACGAACAGGAATTGCAGAGCAGAATGGATGTAAGTCGCAGGTGATGTCGTTATCAGCAAGTGTTTCCATGGGTGTGGTTTTGCTGTTTGGAACGGATATATTAGCCTATCTTCCAGTTCCGATATTGACAGGTATTGTCATGGCGGCATTGATTGGCACTATTGAATTTGGAATTGCAAAAAGGGTGTGGAACTCTGACAAACACGAATTTTTGATTTTTCTGACGGCTTTTCTAGGTGTATTGATTTTAGGGACGATTTATGGTGTTATTCTTGGAGTGGTTCTGTCTTTTATTGCAGTAATTATTCGTGCAGTAATTCCGCCAAAATCCTTTGTGGGTATTATTCCGGGACATGAGGGAATGTATACTCTGAAAAGGCATCGTGATGCAAAATCAATCCAGCATACCATTATATATCGTTTCAGCGGGAATCTTTTCTTTGCGAATATTAATACCTTTCAGCAGGATATTGAGTCAGCGATAAAGGAAGATACTAAGCAAGTGATTGTTGATGCTAGAGGTATTGGGAATATTGATATTACGGCAGCAGACAGATTATTGATTTTGAACCGAAATCTGAAACAACAGGGAATTCATTTTTATATAACGGAGCATGTAGATTCGGTAAATGACCAGCTTCGTATGTATGGAGCTGGAAGTCTTATTGAAGAAGGTGTGGTACGTCGTACGATTTCTCTGGCGTTGCGAGCAGCGGGAGTAGAAAAACCATATCCGCTAGAGGGGATTTCGAATGATGTGGAATATCCATATGTTGAGGAAAATGAGAGACTTGCAGAGTTTGAATGGGCATTTGGTGAAGGTGCAGAAGCTAAAATGGAGCAGTTTGCAACCCAAATGGCAGATCAGCTTATTCATTCAACAAATCATAGTATGGAAGCGATAGAAGAAGTGGAAAGTGATGTTTTACCAACACGAATGGGCTTGTTTGATGAGGATGAGCTGTTAGAGCGTTTGGAAATGCATCTGACAGAGTTGGAAGAACAGGGATATTCGGATATTCAGGAGCTTGAAGAAATTGAACAAAGTATCGAAAAAAGGCGAAGAATTATTGAAAAGAAGATTGAGAATTTAAGTCCAGAGGCGTTGGAATTATTGAAGCATCATAGAGAAGAAATAGAAGAACATCTGAAAGAAGAGCATCCGGAGTTGTATGGACGAATGGTTGAAATCAGGAAAAGTATAGAAGAGTAGAAAATCTGGCGCAAGCTTTTTTCTTAAGAAAATTTTAGTTGTTAATTGTGGAAGAATTTTGCTATAATAACAGCGGATATGAAGTGCTTATAAGTGCATGGGGTGTGTATGTCATGAGAGAGGCACAGAGTAGTTATTATTGATACTAGGAAAAAGATTGCAAAAGATATAAGGGGGCATAATTTTATGAAACGAGCAGGAATATTTGCATAGCACTGGCTATTGCAATGAAATATGAAAGTTGTTATAGCCAATGCAAATCCTAACAAAAAATTCAGATTAGGAGGCAAATATGGGCTATATAAGAGCAGAACAGATTCTGCCATTAGAATTAATTGAATTGATACAACAGTATGTGGATGGAGAAAATATATATATTCCTAGAAAGGCAGACAGCCGTCAGGAATGGGGAGCAGGCACTTCGATAAGAGAGGAGTTAAAGGGAAGAAATCATAAAATATATGAAGATTTCCTTACCGGGATGAAAGCACAGGAACTTTCTGAGAAGTACTATCTTTCCGTAAAAAGTATACAACGTATCATTCGTGAACAGAAAGCAAGTTAAAGGCGAACCAAAAAAAGGTTCGCCTTTACATTTGCCATAGAAAACAGTTATAATAAAGCTCACGTGAGTTTGTACCTGTACGTAAGGCAAAAGACTAGAAAGGTAGACAGGTGCTGAAAGGATAAGGGTTATATTATGAAAAGAGAAAGTTTTAAGTCAAGACTTGGCTTTATTCTGATATCAGCAGGATGTGCAATTGGTATCGGAAATGTATGGAAGTTTCCATATGTAACAGGACAAAATGGTGGAGGTATTTTCGTACTGTTTTATCTGTTTTTCCTGATTACTGTAGGTGTTCCTGTTCTTACGATGGAATTTTCAGTAGGACGTGCTAGTAGAAAAAGTGTTATTAATTGTTATCAGGAATTGGAGAAACCAGGTCAGAAGTGGCATTGGCATGGTAACGTAGCGATGGTTGGGAATTATCTGCTAATGATGTTTTATACTGTGGTTTCCGGTTGGATGCTTAGTTACTTTTATCGATTTTTAAAAGGCGATTTTGTAGCGGTTGATACAACACAGGTTCAGGCAGCATATGATGGTATGTTGCAGGATCCGTATGGATTAAGCTTTTGGATGGGGCTTGTTGTTATGGGAGGATTTTTGGTATGCTCTCTTGGTGTTCAAAAAGGTGTAGAGAAGATTAGTAAGCCGATGATGTTGTGTTTGCTTGGGTTAATTGCAATTCTTGCAGTGAATAGTATTCTGCTGGAAGGTGGTATGGAGGGATTGAAGTTTTATCTGATTCCTGATTGGAGTAAGGTTAAGAAAATAGGACTTTTTCAGGTTATGGTAGCTGCTCTTAATCAATCATTTTTTACATTGAGTATTGGTATTGGTTCGATGGAGATTTTTGGTAGCTATATGAATAAAGACCATACTTTGTGGGGGGAATCAATTAGAATTGCGTTATTAGATACTTTTGTAGCGGTATTTTCCGGCTTAATTATTTTCCCGGCATGTTTTGCATTTGGGGTTGATCCGGGAGCTGGCCCAGAGCTGATTTTTGTTACATTACCGAATGTATTTAGTAATATGCCAGGCGGACGTATCTGGGGAACGCTGTTCTTCCTGTTTATGACATTTGCTTCGTTCTCTACAATTATTGCAGTATTTGAAAATCTTATTGCATGTTGGATAGATAAGTGGAATGTGAGCAGAAAAAAAGCATCACTGATTAACGGTGTTATTATACTAATAGGTTCTATGCCTTGTGTATTAGGCTTTAATGTGTGGAGTCATTTTCAGCCAAGAGGAGTGGACAGTACAGTTTTGGATTTAGAAGATTTTATTGTCAGCAATTTGTTACTTCCAATAGGTTCTTTAATATTCCTGTTATTCTGCGTTACTAAGTGGGGATGGGGATATGATAAATATCTGGAAGAGGTAAATACCGGTGAAGGTATGAAGATGCCAAGATGGCTGAAAGGTTATGTAACATATGTGATTCCATGTATGATTTTGATTATTCTTGTTATGGGATTAAGATAAAATGAATGGTTGGAGGAGTTGTATGCCTTCAGCCATTTATTTTTGGTATAGAAATAAAAAAAGAAGTCCGTTCCCCAACAGCCTTCTTTTTTTCGTTTTAATCCTTTTACACATTTCTTGAATTCCCCAATTTCCGTGTTCCCCTTACACGTCCTAGAATTCCCTCTTACACATTGATTTCCTTTTACACATTCGTTAGATGCTATAACTCACTAATGTTCCCCAATGATTATTTGTTTCCCCAATTACTATATCACTTTATAGTGATAAACATAACGCTTTAAGTCCCCCAACATAAAGTGTTATGAAAGAAAGCATGAAATACATCTCTAAAAGAACAGTGTTCTTTAAAATCATGTAACGTTGTTTCTTGAAATGATTATTACATACTTTTTTACTTATGTCAACTCTTTTTTTGTAAAATTTTTCAGTAATTTGCATAAAAATGATAGAATGCTTAGAAATATGTTCGTAGATTTGTACAAGAACACTGTTACCAACACGATTTTGAAACGACAATTATCGACAATGCAGCTATAACACATCAAATATTGTGCATTTTTCCTATTGTGCATTTGAAAATGGATTCAATATAATGCATATCGACAATTGTCATACAAATCAATGCACAATAATAAGGATTCATGCTATATGTGTATGCTAATAAAAAAACAAATCACTTGTGCCTGAATTGGGTTCAAAAATCCTTAAATTTTGGCAAAGTTAAACAAAGTGTTTGCTTACCATTCAGAAAACCATTAATATAAAGTTGTAGTATGTGGAAATACAATATATAAATAAAGAAAGTATGGAGATTAATAAGGATGAAGCTGAATTACAAACGTACAATATTAATTGGTATGGCTTTTTTGTCAATTAGTGCCTTTTGGCAGATGTATGATAATGTTATTCCGTTGATTCTAAAAAACACCTTTGGTATGGGAGAGACGCTGACGGGTGTTATTATGGCGATGGATAATGTACTTGCGTTGTTTTTGCTTCCTTTGTTTGGCTCTTTATCAGATAAGGTTAATACCAAAATAGGAAAAAGAATGCCTTTTATTCTAATTGGAACAGCTCTTGCAGTTACCTTTTTGATATTGTTATGGTATGCAGAATATACACAGTTGCTGGTTCTGTTTATGGTATGTTTATTTTTGTTGTTGATGTCTTTGGGGTTATATCGGTCGCCGGCAGTTGCATTAATGCCGGATTTAACGCCAAAGCCACTAAGAAGCAAAGGGAATGCAATTATTAACCTTATGGGTGCTGTTGGTGGTGTGTATTCTTTGATTATGATTAAGTTTATGACAGGAAGTGGAGACAGACAGGAGTATCTTGCATTATTTTTATCGATAGCTGTATTAATGGTGGTGGCAGTTTTGGTTTTATTCCTAACCATTAAGGAGAATAAGCTTCGTGCAGATATGGTAGAAGAGGATGTGATGCGTGAGGAAGAGGTAAAGAGTACAGCAAAACTACCAAAGGAAGTAAAGAAAAGTCTTGTGTTTATTTTGATTTCTGTTGCTCTTTGGTTTACTGCATATAATGCAATCACAACAGCATTTTCTCGTTATGCAACGCATGTATGGGGGATGGAAAATGGTGGATATGCCAATTGTTTAATGATAGCAACTGTAGCAGCGATTATTAGTTATATTCCCATAGGTTTCATTTCTAGTAAGATAGGTAGAAAAAAGACCATATTAAGTGGCATTGTAATGCTTGCAACTTGCTATTTGTGTGCAGGGCTATATAGTACGTATCATGTATCCATGAATCTCTTTTTTGCAATTATAGGATTTGCGTGGGCTGCAATCGGCGTAAACTCTTTGCCGATGGTAGTAGAGATTAGTGCAGGAGGGGATGTTGGAAAATATACTGGATACTATTATGCTTTTTCCATGTCTGCACAGGTGATTACACCAATTCTTTCGGGATTTTTATTAGAGTATGTTTCTTACAGAACGTTGTTCCCTTATGCGCTAGTGTTTAGTTGTCTGGCTTTTTGTACAATGCTAATGGTAAAACACGGAGATTCAAGACTGCAACAGAAAAAAGGAGTATTGGAGAGGTTTGATGTAGATGACTAAAAGTGTTTAAGTTGTATTTTTTACAGGGAATTTACAAAAATAATATTTAGGCTTTGCATGTATCGTGTAGCATAGATGAGGTATATAATTGATAACGTAGGAGAGGAAAAAAGTGACATATCAGGAAATTAGAAAAAATGAAGAAGTGTTAGCATATATTAGAAAAGGAAATGCGGATTTAGGAGTGCTTGGTTTTACAGACCATTCAGAGGCACATACAGCATTGGTGGCAGAGAGAGCGGCATATATTTTAGATAAGTTTGGCTATTCTGAGCATGATAAAGAGTTGGTGAAAATTGCAGGTTTTATGCATGATATTGGAAATGTGATAAATCGTAAGAATCATGCAGAATACGGAGGAATTCTGGCAAATGATATTTTAAAAAATACCGATATGACTCTTGAAGACAGAGTGACTATTATCTCTGCAATTAGCAATCATGATGAGTCAACGGGTGGAGCAAAGGATGCGATTTCGGCAGCGTTGATTATTGCAGATAAAACAGATGTACGCAGAAATCGTGTTAGAACAGTAGACAAGGCAAAGTTTGATATACATGACAGAGTAAATTATGCGGTTACAGATACTAAATTAAAGATAAATCTTGAAAAGAAGGTTATTTCTCTTAATCTTCAGATTGATGAAAGTATTTGTACGATGTATGAATATTTTGATATCTTTTTAAATCGAATGATTATGTGTCGTGGTGCAGCAGAGATTTTGGGAGCAAAGTTTAAGCTGATGGCGAATGGAAGTAAGGTATTATAAGAAGTCGTGTGGAAGAAGGCATCATTATGGTGTCTTTTTTTTATGTAATAGGAAATTGCTGTAACGTAGAGGTAGTTAATAAAGAATTTACGAAGTAAATTCTTTGAGTGATTGCCGCTGGGCAATCACTTTTTTATAGGAAAGACCTTGTCACATTAAAGTGTGAAAGTTCTTTCCTCGTAAAGCAAAAACGCTCCGCGAGGATGCGTACTCGCACGCATTGAAATCTTTGAGAGGTTGCTGCTGAGCAGATATTTTAAAAATGAAAATAAATTTACATCGAGAAATAAAAGTGAAAGATTACTTACATTTTACACGACGTGGATGGTATATTTTACGAATGAATTTTATGATAGTCAAGGTACAGAACTATTTTGGTGTGTGATAGAAATGAGAGAAAAGGAGTTTGGAAAATGGAAAGAAAGCAAACAGCAACACAATCACAAAAACTTATGATATTTGTATTAACAATGTCGCTTTATGGTCTTGCAACTCTATTTACAGAATTAATCCCGAAATTTCAGGTTGGTATTGTAGAATTTTCGGTAGAGTATTTTTTGTTTATTCCATTAACACTTGCTATTCTTTTTGATCCGCTTTCAACAGCTTTAGGAGCTGCGATGGGAGAATTGGTATTTAGTGAGATTATGCTTGGACAGTTTGGTGGATTGGGAGAATTAGAGAAATTCATTACCGTTACGATTGGTGTATATATTGCAGGAAAGCTTGTTAGAAATCCAAAAAATAAAAAAATAGTAGGGATTGCAGCGATGAGTGGTGTGGTGATTCAACAGGTTTTAGGGATGATTGTGGATATTCTTAAGGTGCAGTTTGCAGTGGAAGAATTTGAAGCAGTACCGGGATTGCCTGAAAGCGTTATTTTTACAGAAGGTTTTTCTTGTTTAAATGATGTTGTTTTTTCAGGTGTTCTATTCTGTCTGCTTCCTACGTTGTTTTTAGTACCAAAGCTTTATGGAAAGATAGAACCGTTACTTGGTATGCAGCCAAGAACAGAAAAGACAATGGTAGAAACAATAAATGCAAAAGCGATTATTTATTCTGTGCTTGCTTTTCTTGGGGCAATTAGTGCAGAAATGCTTGCGGAAAATGGTTTTGAATTAATTGACTGGGAAGCAAAATGGGCAGAAAGTAGTAGCTCTTTTGCAATTGGAATGATAGTAGCTTCTGTGTTGGCAATTGTTATGTTGATTATAATGAAGAAAAAAGCAGAGTCTAGTGTATCTAAGAAAGAAGTAGCTTGAAAGCACTTGTAAGGTTTACAAATACTGGAAAGGCATAGTTATTAGTATGATAAGAGTTAGCAATCTGACATTTACATATCCGGGCGCAGAAAAGCCTGTATTAAAGGATGTAAATTTTGAAGTGGAAAAAGGAGATTTCTTAGCAATTGTAGGAAATAATGGTTGCGGGAAATCTACCCTTTGCAAAATATTGAATGGTTTGATTCCGCACTTTACAACAGGGGAGTTCGAAGGTGAGGTTATGGTTGGAGGAGTAAATACTATAGAATCGGATATCGGAGAACTGGCCCAAATGGTGGGATATGTTTATCAGGATTTTGAAAATCAGATTGTACGCCCTACCGTATTAGATGATGCTTCCTACGCCTGTATGAATTATGCCATGCCTGATTATGAAGAACGTGGGAAAAAAGCATTAGAACAATGCGGACTTTCTGGAAAAGAACAGGCTTATATATGGCAGTTGTCAGGAGGACAAACACATTTGCTTGCGCTTGCAGGAGCCGTGTCTTTGCAGCCAGACGTATTGATTTTAGATGAACCCATTGCGCAGCTTGATCCACAGCATGCAGATTCTATCTATCAGATTTTAAAAAAATTAAATGAAGAATATGGGAAAACTATAATTGTTATAGAACATCATACAGAGTATATAGCAGATTTTTGTAAACATGTCTTATTGCTCAAGAATGGTCGCGTAGAATGGAAGCTTCCAACCAATAAGGCGCTTGGGAGAGTAGATGAATTACAGGAATGTAATATATTTCCACCACAGGTTACATTGGCAGCACATAGGCTGTGTTTGCTAAAAAATGACACAACCATGAAAAGGTTACCGGTTACATTAGAAGAGGGAAAAAGATATTTTTCTGATTGTCAGTATCATAAACAGAGGCTAGAAGAGTGTAGCGTAGAAAAAGACAAAATACCGTCGGTAATGTTTGAACGAGTATCTGTTGGCTATAACGCGGTTAAGGGAGAGGATAGAACGATATTTAATAACCTTAATCTCACAATAGGTAAGGGTGAAAAGATAGCATTGATTGGTTCAAATGGTGCGGGAAAATCTACTCTTATGAAGATGATGACAGGTTTGGTAAAACCAAAAGAAGGACAAATAACTCTGAAAAATATGTCTTTAAAAAATACGAAACCGGAAAAGCTGGCAAAGTATATCTCTTTGGTTTATCAAAATCCGGAGGACATGTTTATTAAGGATTCTGTTTATAGTGATGTGGCATTTGCTATGAAGTCTAGAAAAATACAGGATTGGGAAAAAAGAACCCAAGAGCTTTTGGAGCGTTTTCGTCTTGAAAAATTAGCGAATCGAGATGGTAGGTTATTATCAGGAGGGCAGATGCGAAGGGCGAGCCTTGCAATTGGTGTTGCCTTGCAGCCAGAGATTTTATTATTAGATGAACCGACAGCAAATCTTGATATTGCGACTCGAAAAGAGATTATGCGTACTTTACAGGAGTTAAAGGATATTACAGATACCGTAGTCATTGCAACACATGACATGCAGTTAGTATGTGAGTGGGCAGAGCGTATTATTGTGCTTTACGAAGGTGAGGTTGTTGCAGATGGAACGAAGAATGAAGTTTTTGGAAATGATAAGATAATAGATTTGGTTGGTATCAGACCACCGGAAATATTTACAATGGGAAAGATGTTGGATGAGGAAGCAATGTGCTATACCGTTACAGATTTTGTTCATGCATTTTGCTAGAGTTTGGAAAGGTAAGAAATAGAAATGGAAAATACAATAAATAAAAAGCTTTCACAAAATATATTGGATAAAATATCAATAGAATTCTTGCGTAATCAGGTTCTAAAAAATGCTTATGGCAATGATGATACCATAATTGCAAAATTGGATGCAAGAGTGTTGTTGGTATGGTATGTATTTTTTGCAATCGTTCCTTGGTTTGCAGATAATCTGATTTTTCTAGCAGGATGTTTTTGCTTGGTCGTAGTAACGACAATACTTGCAAAAGTTGCTGGGCTTGTGTTGTTTTTGTTTGGTAGTGGTGTTTTTTCACAGACGGGATACATGTTTGTGGTTTCCTTATTTTTCGGAGGAAATGTAGAGACGGTTGTTCCATTGTTAGTGCTGACCTTAAAGGTAACAACGGTGTCTTTGGCATCCATTACGGTGTTTTCAGGACTTGATCCTGACAAATTGTCAAATGGATTAATGTGGTTTGGTTGTCCTGAAAGACTTGCATTTTCGATATCCTATGCGTATCGTATTTTACCAATGTTAATGGAGGAGTTCCAAAATATTCTTCTATCATATAGATTAAGGGGGAATGCGCCTGACAATAGCACATTTTTAGGAAAAATCAAGTATATCTGCTATCAGATACGGGTTATTATGCGTGCATTTTATCCGCTGATGCTAAATACTGCAAAGCGTTCCAGAACTACGGTAGAGGCGTTAGAGCTTAAGGGGTATCGTTATGCGGCAGTAAATAGAGAAGTAAAAAAGCTGAAACTTGCACAGATGAAGATAGGTTATGATGAGTTGCTGTTTTTGGTGGTTTCTGTATTGTGGGTTGCGGTTACGATATTGCTTTGTTCTTGTTAAGGAGGAAAAAGATGTATATTGATTTTCATACACATGGGAAACTGGCAAAAAAGCTGCCATTTTCTAAGATATATACGAATTGGTTATTGGAAGAGGCAAAAAATGGAGGATTAGATGCCATTTGTGTAACGGAGCATTTTAATACGTTGCAGTTTGACGAGATGTATCAATATATTGTAGATAGTTGCAAACGGGACGGTGATAGTTTGCTTGCGTCCAACGGTTTGAGGATTTTTACCGGAATGGAAACAGATATTGCAGAAGGCGGGCATGTTCTTTGCATTGGAAAACCAGAAGAGATTCTAGAGTTAAATCATAAATTAGAGCCATACAAAGAAAAAAAATATTTTTTACCGTTCGAAAAACTGATGAATCTGTTTTCGGAATACGCTGTTATTGTGGGAGCAGGACATCCATATCGTGAAGGTGGACATATACCAGAGTTGCCAATGGAACAACTGAAACGATTTCATTTTTTAGATTTGAATGGAAAAGATATTGCTATAAAGCCGAAAGAAACCAAAGAAAAGGTATTGGCTTTGGGAGAATGTTTGGGTATTCCTGTGGTAAGTGGTAGTGATACGCATCAAGCGATACAATATGGCTGTGTTAGAACTTGCATGGAGAGAGAAGTGAATACGGTAAAAGAGTTGTATCAGGAGCTGTTGTTTGGGAAATATCAGATATGTACATCTGAATATGCGGCATTTCAAGTAAAAGCGGCAGGGCTTTTAAAGAAGGCATTGAAGGAAATTCATGCAGCTGGTGGAGATTACGTTTCTGTTTTGGTAAGTCAGGAAAGTGTATAAATAGTAAGGGTAGAAGGGAAAAGATATGGAAATAGTAATTCCGGATTTGCCGAATAAATATACGAAATCGGATGCAAAGCTTTTCGAGTATATAAGCAATCACACAGAGGCATTTCTTTTTATGAGTATTAGTCAGTTATCGAAAGAAACAGGTATGTCTGAGGCAACGATATCAAGATTTGCCAAGCATATGGGATATCAAGATTATAAAGATATGCGGAGTAAGATGATACAACATCAGCCATTAGGCGGTGCGGCGAATAAGCTGGCAGGAACGTTGTCAAAGAATGAAAGCTTTGATGTACAGAGGTGGTTTCAATTTCAACAGGAATGCATAAAAACGACAGCAGAAAATATAAACGGTGAGACTTTTCGAAAGATAATAGAAACGCTGAAAAGTGCAGAGAGGATATATATTCATGCAAAAAATGCATCATCCTCGGCTGCACAATTATTATTTTTTAGATTGCGTAGACTCGGATTTAATGTGTTTCTGATACCATCAGGAGGTTCTGAAACGATAGAAGGTATTGCGCATGCAGAGGAAATGAAGTATGAAGACTATGCGGCATTTGATATCGCAGTTCAGGATAAATTAAAGGTTCCATTTTCAAAGTCTACAGAAAACTATTTTGAAGGTGGACTTGTTACCGGATTTGGGTCGGCGGTGACTTTTAAAGGACTTGATGAAGAAGGAAATCTTCAGTTTTATGCAATCACGGATAGGGGACCGAATGTAGATGCTCCACAATATGATCAGGGAGAAAGGGTGACAGAATCAAAAACGTTTCCATGTCCTGATTTTACACCAAGTATAGGTGTTCTTACGATAAAAGATGGAGTGGCAGTTGTATCAGAAAGTATTCCAATCAAGGATGCCGATAATAAAAATATTAGTGGTTTGCCATTGGCGCCAGGAGAGGTAGGAGCAACAGGTGAAGCTGCGTTAGATATGGAGATGAATTTGTTGGGATATGATAATAATGGACTTGATACAGAGGGTATAGCGGTTGATCGTGATGGGGATTTTTGGGTGTGTGATGAGTATGGTCCTTTCATAGCTAAAATTGACAGCACAGGAAAATTGCTTGAAAAATATGCACCGGGAACAGGTCTGCCGGAAATATTAAGCAGTCGTATTCCAAACAGAGGATTTGAAGGGCTTACAATTACCCCATCCGGAAAAGTTATTGCATCTGTGCAAAGCGTACTGGATGTAAATGGAGAAACAAGTAAGAAAGCAAGTTTTGTGAGATTTGTAGAGTTTGATCCAGAGACAAAAGCAACAAAAATGTATGCATATCCAGTGGATACTGCTATGTATAAATCGGCTAAAGACTGTAAAATTGGTGATATTTATGCAGTTGATGATGAGACATTATTAGTCATTGAGCAAGGAAAGCTTGCTAATAAGACTATGAGTAATAAGATTATGAAAGTAAGTCTTAAGAATGCAACAGATATTACAAATGTAACTTATGGAGGAAAAGAGCTGGAATATGCATCTAAGCAAGAGCTTACAAATGTGGTAAAGGTTATGGAAAAAGAGTTATATATCGATTTGAGAGCAGCAGGCTGGACGGCAGAAAAGGCAGAAGGACTATGTGTATTACCAGGTGGGAGAATGGTTGCAGTAATCAATGACAATGATTTTGGATTGATGACAAAAACAGAAGATCCGCAGAATGAAGATCCAGATATTACAGATTACATTTATCATGCAAAATCAGGAACCTATACATTAGAAGACGAACAGTCAGAAGTTTCCGTGTCAATCGAAGAAAACACAGAACCGGCGCAGATGTGGTTCTTTTTGGCAGAAGAGCAAATAGTATCAAAATAATATTCAATAAATTTTGAAACGCAGGCATTATAGTTTGCGTTTTTTTCTTTTGTTGAAATGAAAAAGAGGTTTATGATATACTCCTGTGTATGAATATGCAAAAATATGAAAGGTATGGGATGAAAAATATGAAAAAATGGGTACATAGTTTTCTGACTATGGTAATATTATGCATTACCATGACAGGTGTGGTAGGATGTGCCAAA
>JAXJRB010000122.1:0-6764 GCA_036310845.1 Lachnospiraceae bacterium
CTCAAAACGGTCAAAGGTATTTATTCCAGTATCGCCGGTCAACGGCTTCTCTACCACATCCTCTCCTATAATCGTTGTTCCTCGATAACGGACACTTTCTATCGTTTCCCGATAGGATTGTAGCAAATCTATGGTATTCTGAAGTCTTGTCTTAAAGTTCTCAACATCGGTTTCCTTAATATCTATTCTTACCAATCCTTCGGTTGAAATGTCCACTGCATCCTCAGAGATTTCACCCTTTATAACCTGTATCTCCTGATGGTCAGAATCGATCAGATCGCTTCCTTTATTCTTATGAGTATCAACATCACCGGACCAGGTTTCAAAAGCGGCATTATATTTATTTACCAGCTCAATCAGCTTTGGTATGCGGTCTACTATCTGTTGTAGCGTTTCCTGCGCTCCTGTAATAAGCTCATGCGCTGCCTTTAAATCAGTATATGCGGCTGTTATCTCTGCCTCTGCTGTCACTCGATCTGTCAGCTTGGCATTTAGTGCATTGGTAGAATAGGTCTGTAGATTTTTGGATATACCGTAGATTTCATCATTTGTATAATAAAGCCATGCACTGTCAGCTAAGGAATTCTCTGTAGAATATGCGCTATTAACATTTACACTTGTATCATACTTATAGGGGTCCGTTCCTATATCATATTTATATTTTTCTTCTTTATATATTTGTTGTTTTGTAATAGGATCAAGGACTGGATTTCCTTTATTGTCATACACAGGAACATCTTTCGTCTTCCAGCCGTCCTCCTTATTCCCCTGTGCATGCTTCATATTCAGCATTGCCTGCCGAAACGCTACCAGAGCATTTATGTAGTCCTTATATGTTGTTCCCATTGCCTTTTCCATCTGAACCCAATACTGTACCTCATTGAGTGTTCGAGTTGCATCCGGTTTTGCAAAGCTGATACCGTTAAGCTTTTCCTGCATTTTGGTCTTGGCTGTCTGGTATGCATTTCTCTTATTCTCGCAATTCTTAATGGCATCACTAATGGCAGAGGAACTCTTTTTTCCTGATATGGTCTTATGTCCCTTTTGGGCTATATGGGTTTCGACCGACACAAAAGCGGTTGTATATTCCTCTGTATTCGCCCAATACGTTACATATTTTTTATGTAACTCCTTATAATATTCCTCTAATCCCATATCGGTATCGGAGCCTGACTTGATGTCCTTCTGTATCTGCTCAAGGTAAGCATCATCCAGATAGTTTGTTCCATCATATTTTATATTTTCATAAGTTTTCAGTATTTCATATATAATAAGTGCCTCTTTTAAGAGTTCATTCTCTGCATTATAGTATTCTACCTTTTCCTTTTGTATTCTCGTTTCATGTGGCAACATCTTTGTATCTTTGATTCCGTACCATTTACTTAAAATCTCCTTTACATTTTACCCTTAATAATGTAAGGTTCTGCTTCTTCTATTATTTTGAAAAACTCTTCTATCGAATTACATATCTTATTAGCTATACATGGATCCTCAATATCTGAAAAATACACTCCTTGGTTTTCTGTACTCCAATAAAACGACTCACCTCCCATATCATATGCAAATGGTACCAAATCAACTGGAACTAATCCGTCTTCTCTCTGCCATTGTAAAACCACTTCCACTGATGCTTCTTTTTCTATCTTGATATAATGCATATCCTGTACTGAATATTCATTTTCATTTATGAAAAAAAAGCAATTCTTAATATAATCCCCATTATGTTCTAAATAAAAATCTCTTAACACTTTTGGAAATACTATCTCAAACCTTTCCTCTACTTCTTTAATATCCTCTTCCGTTATAGCATACTCTGGACGTCTCTTTTTTATAATATTATCCATCTTCTCACCCATATAAGTCACTTTAAACCTTGTCGGTCTTTGTGAATCTCCTTCATCTGTCATGCCAGACGTCTATGTCCTTTTATTAATCCCCCAGCAATTCTGCCGGGGTATCATATTATTGCTTTCTACGTTATACTTTCATCCCATAAACAGGAGAATATTGTCTCTTCTCATTCTTGCATATATCTTCTATGCTTTTTCTATGTCTATCTTATTTCTCAACATACACTTTCTGCATAGAATCTTCCATTCGCGTATCAATTCCTACTGTCAAGTATTCACACGCTTCGTTGTTTATACTAAATACGGAATACGCCTTATATTTTTCTCCTGAATACAAAGGGATACCTTCTCGATTCAAAGTCTCTCCTTCTTGGAATGAACTTCTTTCAGCAACCTTATATCCATCTGAATCCATAATAACCAGCGCATCTACCGGAAGTTCTAAACATGAATCATGATTTGCACCAAAGTCAATATTTTCACATTCCCAGGAAATCTGATAAACTTTTTCACCATCTCCTGATGGAATCATTTTAACCCCTGTTACTGCAAACAGGTATGAGCCATAGTCTGTATCAATTTTTGTATATTCGACCTTCTTTTGTTCTTCTTTTGTAGTATCTTTATCACTTGAATCAGCATCATAACAATATGAAACCATCAGTTTTTTCGTTTCTTTATTAAACAAACCATATGGATTTTCTGAAATCACAATACTTTCACCTGGATATAAAGGTCTCTCATCCCCATCAACAGGTCTTGTATACTTAACATTTTCTACATTACTTCCGTCAAATAGTATCCATTTCAAGTCGACAAGTGAGATATTTCTATCCAAATTATTCGTTATCTTATATTTCAAGTTGAAATCTTCTTCATTCCACTCAATTATCTCAAATTTCAAACCCTCTACTACTTTTTCATCATCTGGCAAATAATAATAATCCTTTCCCTCATTCATATCTTTCCATGAATCGGACTCCATAGGTCTTCCTACCACATCAAAATACACCTGATTTGCTACATAAGTATTATCTCCAGCTATTAAACATTGATAATTAGGATCCATAGGATCAGCACTTTTAAACCTATACTCAACATGCGCATTTACATCAAAGGGATTTTTATTTGTGATCTTAGCAATCGTACTGTCGCCATCAGACAATTCAAAGAATTCCACTAATATATTATCTTCTTCCAACTCCCATACTTTTTCATATCCTTCTGGTAAGTCCGCTAAAATCATACCTGTTGGTTCTAAATACAACTGCTTTTCTTCCTCAGTCTCAGAACTTACAGATACATCTGTCTCCTCTTCCTCTTCGCTCGCTCCATCTCCCATGAAGTCCTCTACCGCATCATCATACATGTTGTCCAACAACTCATCCATATCTTTGGAATCACCAACATTTTCTGCGAATAATTGTTGTGCATATTTAATCGCCTCATCTGTTGTCATATCATCCTGCAAAACAACTTCCGTTTCACTTTCCTTTCCACATCCTGCGAAAGTAAGCATTGCCATACATAAGCCAATCACTAGTTTCTTTTTCATAATTTCTCTCCTCCAATTGTTCTTTCAATCTCTTTACTTTGGTATCATAGTCTTAGTTATAGACATTCCATGTATTTTTATTACATACAATCCCAGTTATACATTACTTGGCTGAAATCTTTATTTTGTAATGCCTCAGAATTAATGAAGAAGTTTGCAACACCCATATCTCCCCAAAGGATTAATTCCTCATTATTCTCATTCCAATAGGAATCTATCTGCAATAAGACCGTATCGTAATATTCTGCCTTATCCTCATCCATAGAATCTCTTGGATCATACTGTGTGAAGAATGGGTACGAAAGTACTCTATTTCCGGCATTAGATATTTCATCATAGATATATGCATACTCTTCATCTGTTACATATTCATAAGACTTCTGTTCTCCGATATCCTCTCCAAAGCGATCCATCAAAATATCTTGAAACACCTCTTCAAATCCATAGATAAACGGCTCCATATAAGATGTTGTCTTACAAAATTCTATTTCCATTTCCTTTGTTAAAGGGGTTTCTACATTCTGCGGTTCTCCTGCATTTGGCAAATCCATTGCGACAATTTGTTCATAAGTAACACTCTCATCAATTGTCTCATGATAAATAACTCTAAAATTTGTCTGCTCATCCGGATTCTCATAATCTACACCATACATACCATCATTTGTGGAAATGAAAAACTGCAAAATTCCCTCTTGCGGTAATCTCTCGTCCTGCAAATTAGCCTTAGAAAAATTAATCTGTGCCAACAGCATCATCTTCTCTTGATTTGCATCAACCGGATATTCCATCGACATATCCCAATATGGCAATCCACCAAATTTACTGTCAAAAATATCAGGATTGGTGTCCTCTACAATCTTTATCTCATAAGATTCTACTGCTGTTCTTTTCTTTATTTCATCAATGATTATGTCTATTTTTTCTTCTCGCGATACATCTGCCAGTACTTCCACTTGTGTTGCAGTTGTAGTTTCATTCTCAGTCTCTACATCTACCTTTGTGACATTTTCCTCTACTGTTTCCATTGCAGACTCTGGCACTGTGTTTTCTTCTTGTTCGTCCGTTGTTTTTGTCACTTCCGTATCTGCTGTTCCCAATGTTTCCTTGCTTCCGCATGCTGTCAGCATCATACTTACCATTCCTGCTACTACGAGTCCTCTTACCATCTTGTTCTTCATTTCTTTCTTTCCTTTCTGTTCTGTTTTTATTGTCTTTATTTTTACTTCTTTAATATCCTCTTACTGCCTCACTGTGCAGGGTGTTCCATGCACCATCCTCCGGTGCCTCGATGCCGCACATCTTTGCATACGGCAGCTCCAGCATCAGTGGCTTTACTTTGATATATGTTTCAGATTTAAGACATTCTTTTCATGTATTTGATCACCTTCTCTATATAATTTTTAATCACCCTATCCCCTTTATGTTCCAAAACAAAAAAATGTCACATAAACCACCTATGTAATTCATGCAACACAAAAATAAACCTCTCGTTTATTCAATTTACACTTATATTTCAATTCCCCTAACCGTTGCTCTCTCCAATTAGTGAGTTTAATATATTTTTATTAAAAAAGCAATAAAAAAGTGTCTTCGACACTCTCAACTCCCCTGCCCCTCAATCATGAGGGGTAAGGGGTTTTTCTTTGTGTTACTTTATTGTAAAATTCAACTATGAATATTTTACAATCCATTTTTACCGATTATTATGAACATATCATTTATCAACTTCATACTCGTCCTGCTGTTATTGAAAATGTAACCAAAATGATTCATTGTGGTGATCCTGCTTATGGCGGTGCAATGTACGGCTGTCCTCACTGTGGTGAACTTAAATTTGTTCCCTTTCGATGTAAGAGCCGCTTTTGTCCTTCCTGTGGTAACAAGTACAATCAAATGCGCTCTTTTCATATGTCTTGTAAACTAATTTCCTGCGTTCACCGACATTGTGTTTTTACCATTCCTGAAGAACTTCGCTCTTATTTTCTCAAAGACCGCTCTTTGCTTAACTGTCTTTTTCAAGCTGTCAGAGATGTCGTTCTTCGGATGTTTGCAAAAATCAATAAATCAGAAAACTTTACTCCTGGTTTTATTTGTGTTCTGCACACTTTCGGTCGTGACCTTAAGTGGAATCCTCACATTCACGCCCTCATCTCTGAAGGTGCTACTGGCAACATCACACCTTGGCGTACCGTTAAGCATTTCGATTATACTTTCTTGCGTAATGCTTTCCGCAAAGTCTTACTTGATTTACTTACCGAAAAGCTCGGTCCTTCTTTCAAGAAAGTAAAAAACGAAATCTACACTAAACACGCTGATGGTTTCTATGTCCGTGCCAAACCTAACTCCTGTACTCCTGATATTACTCTCAAATACATCAGTCGTTACTTGGGTAGACCTGTTATTGCAACTTCTCGCATCGATAAATACGATGGCAATAATGTAACTTTTCACTATACTCGACATGAAGATGATAAAACAATTGAAGAATGTATTCCTGCTATGGATTTCATCAAACGATTGATTATCCATATCCCCGAAAAGAATTTTAAAATGCTTCGGTATTATGGCATTTATGCAAAACATCATAAACACGAAAAGCATCTTCGCAAATGTATCTCCTTAGAAAAGCGTAAATTTTTATATTCTTTTTTGGACTGGCGAAACTCCATTCTTCTTTCATTTGGATATGACCCTCTTTATTGTCCAAAATGTAAAACCTCTATGTTGGTTTTGGAGGTTTATCACAAAAAAACTGCACTATTTGAACGATATCGAAAGGTTATGGGTTATGGATAATTCCACGCTCATAATAATTCTTTCTCTATAGTCAAATAGTGCAGTCCAAACCACAAAACAAAAAACTTCATAAACAACGTCATGGCGAAGCCCCCTTCGCTCTTTTGTTATGCCATTTTTTATTTCCTGCTTATTATACATCATATCTGACTTTTTGAGAACTTTCCTATAAAGTGAAAAAGTTTACATAAACATTGAATTTATGTAAACTTCATCATATTTTTTTCTATTTATCACGACATTTTATACAATATCTACTGTTCTTATTTTCACTGTTTTTCAACATATTTCGTCGCAATGACGTCTACGCCTGTTCCTGCCACATCAGCCAGAACAACATCTCCAATTGCTACCGGTGCCTGTACACAGACATCCTTTAAAGCGGTTACACATTCGAAGATTTTTCCTTTTGGAATATCCTCTTTTGTTTTTACGGATACTGCTGCCAGCACGCCACCTTCTACCTTCACAGAAGATGTTACGATTCTGGTAGGATTCGTTACTTCCTTTCTTGCATAGACATCACCACGTTTACAGGTATTTCCGGTTACACTGACTACCTC
>JAXJRB010000123.1:0-4501 GCA_036310845.1 Lachnospiraceae bacterium
GTATGAAAATGCTTTTTAAAAGCTCTGGTAAATCCCTCATGTGTTTCATATCCTGAATTCAATGCAATATCAATAATATTGTCATCTGTTGTTAACAGCTCTTTTGCAGTATCTGTAAGGATAACCTTACGCACATATTCTCTTGGTGTCATATGAAGAAACTCTGAAAACAATCGATCTGCGTGTCGTTTCGAGTAACCAATATGCTCATACATAGCCTCTAAGTCAGAGTCTACATGTTCCCTTATGTAATCCTGCATTGCTTGTACAATATTTACTTTTCGTCTTGGTTCATATCTTTTCCCTCACCAGCATCATATAAAAAACAAGATTCACTTTCTTGACAAAATTGGACATGTTTTTACTTATTCATATTTCCTTGCACCCATTCCAGCAATTGCAAATCACGTTTCTGCCAAATTTCTGTACAAAGGATTCGATTTGTAGCAATAATCTCCGCCATACTTGCCCACTCCAGCTGATACCCTCTGGCCAATTCATTTTCTGACATACAAGTATCTGATATTACTTCATCAACTTCACAAAAATAGTAGTAAGAATGTGAAATATACTTCTGTTCAGAATTAAAATTGTCTCTACGAACCTCCAGAACTTCACCAATTTCACGAATCGAATTATTTAAAACGTGAAGCCCTGTTTCTTCTAAGACTTCTCTATAAAGAGCTTCTTCTTTACTTTCTCCTTTTTCAATTCCACCGCCTGGAATTTTATATTCACCGTTTTTACTTTTCTGCATTGCCCAAAGTCCGTTTTTGCAAATCAAACCTCTAACTGCAAAGCGTTCTATGACTTCTAAATCATCTGTATAATTTTTACTATCCAACGTAAACAGTAATTTCATATTTCCCCCATAATTAATCATTTATAAATTAGATATTTATTCTGTAAGCTCTATCTGATTACCTTCTATTCCAATGATACAACTTTCATAATAACCATCTCCGGTTGTTCTTGGTCCACTAATAATATGAAAACCATCGTTTTTTAAACGTTCTGTAAGTTCATTTACAGCTTCTTTACTCCCCAGGCTAAATGCAATATGAATATATCCTGTACGTATTAATGTTTTTTCAACATCTTCCATAATTGGTTTATTCATAATTTCCAGCCTTGCTCCATCATCAAAGCTCAAAAAATATGAGCGAAAATTTGTTGTCTGATTATGATATCCTTTATTTGCTGTCGCATTGAAATATTTCACAAAAAAGTCTTTTGTTGATTCTATGTCATTTACATACATAGCAATATGTTCTATATGCATATATTCCTCCCCAAAAGCAAAACCTATTAATTGTATTATTTTGAATCTTCACAGTTAGCAGCATCAATTGCAACAACAAGCATCATACCCATAAGCTCATCTTGCGGATTATTGAAATCAATGACATACGTGTCACCCCAGTGAAAAAGTTCCTTTGAAATATGTATAATAGAACTGCAGCCTTCGTATACATCATAATCCCATCCAAGAAAATCACCTTCTACACGCCAACCATTGAAATCAATCTCATATTTAGGGCAAAATAAAGTAAATTGTTTGCTGATAGTTCCTACCGTACGTCCGCTTATCTCTATTTCAAAACGTGGTAAAAATGTCAGGAGTTTTTGCTTAATCTGTCCAATCTCAAAACCATTTGCATCATATACGTGTAGTTGATGACCTAATGCAAAGATTTCTGCCTTTACCACATATTTGACATTCCCATTTTCATCATAAATATCATAGGCATCTCCCCATGAAAAAACTCTCTGTTTGATTAATAGCTTCATATATACTGTCCGTCCTCTCCATGTTGTTATATTTTCTTATAAGCCATAATTTTCCTCTAGCCACTGGGCAATTCCATCTTCATCATTGGTGCCTATAACGATATCCGCAATATTCTTTACTTCCTGCAAGGCATTTCCCATGGCAATCCCTTTTCCGCAAAGCTGTAACATTCCAATGTCTACCAAGTCATCACCAAAAGCTACAATGTCTTCAATTGAAATTTCACATATCTCACAAAGCTTCATAATAGCCTGCTCCTTAGTAGCTGTTTTCTTGGTAAATTTATACCAGTCTCCATCAACAAATTTTACACAATCACAATCCGGAAGGCATTCGGATAGCTTAGTAGCCTTTTCCGAATCAAAAATTTCAACACATATTTTTAAACTCTTTTGAGCAAAGTCCTTATAATCCGTATAAATACTTATACCCCAACTTGCATCTGCAATATTGGGGTCAATCTTATAATTCCAATAATGTTCATGTAAGGTATCTATTGTAATCTCACTGTCAGCACCACATATTTGTCTTGCGAGTGCAATCACATTTTGCGTTTCTTCTATAGAAAACTCCGCTTTATAAACATATTGACCTTTGTATGTCACCAATGCTCCACCACTTGCGATCAAAATATCAGGACGGAGTTTTTCAGTAAATTGCGATGAATTTTTCTCTCCTCTTGAAGTAGAAACACCTATTAAAATTCCTTTTTCTCTACACTTTTCTAATGCCAACAAGGTTCGTTCTGAGATTGTCTTGTCGCTTTTTAGTAAGGTACCATCTAGGTCAAATAGTAATACTTTTTTATCCATATTTTTATGCCTCCTGTTTAGCCTATTCACCCATATTTTTCACAACATACTCATATTTGCCAAAATTATACGGTTCTTTGCTCTTAGTGATGTTTCCATATTGAATAGCATTAACCGGACAGTTGCCAATACACGCCATACAATGCGTACACTGATTACTCCAAACAGGCTTTTTATCTACAATATTTACATTATTGAGCGGACACAGCCTTTCGCATTTTCCACAGCCTATGCAGGAAGCTTCTGCATAAAAATCTTTTGCAGTAAGTTTATACTTACACCAAACAGGATTAAAAGGAAGAGTTATAAGTGTTTCAAAGAGAAAAACATGTCGTGCTTTTAACTTTTTCCCGGCAAGAATATCCTCTGCAACTTGCTCTAGGCGATTGTATGAACCTATAATTCTTTCCTCTACTTGATCCTTTTCTAACATTGGATAATCATCACTTGCTACATAGTTTCTTGGCATCTTAAATTCCGCATATCCATGGCAAATCATCTTTTTTGATTTAAATATTTTTTTCAAAAGAATGCCGGACGGACCACAATAGCCACCACTTGTAAGAATAAAATAAACATCTTTGCAGCCCGTGAAAGGCTGTTTTTTGAGATATTTCATCATAAAACGTGGTATTTCACAAACGTAAACAGGGGCACAGATTACGAACGGTTTTTCAGAATGAATCGGAGAAAAATCTTGTTTTTTTATACGTTCAAGAAGATTGACACATTCATCATTTGTTCTTTTTGCAAGCTCCTTTGCAATATACTCTGTGTTACCGGTTGCTGAAAAATATAGTACCATGTAAAACCCCCTATTTTCTTGATAAAATGAATATAATTATTTTATTCTTGTTTTTTAGTTGAAAGAACAACAGCTATTAAAATAATGATTATCTTACAAAGATAAGATACATACGAACTGCCACCTGTTGTTATCTGTGAAAATACGTTGAATAATGCGTGTGTCATTACACATATCCATAAACTTTTTGTCTTAATATATAAAGCTGAAAGCATAAAACAGCTTGTTAATAGTCCTGCCAGAAAATCAATTACATTTACTTGTAATACTGTGCCTTCTATGTAAAAATACATGAAATGCCATATTCCCCATGCACCAAAAGTCATTAATGTCGATAGAAAATACGAAAATCGTTCCTGCAAAGCAGGTTGAAAAATATATCTCCAACCTATTTCTTCAATTCCACCAAATATAAGTGCTTTGAGAAAAAGAGACAGTGGGATATACCATGCTTCTATCATCAATTCCCCATGAAAAAATACAGCAAAAAAATCTAAAAGCAAGAAAAATACAGCAAATAAATAACTACTATATGCTTGCTTCACGTCAAAAAAATCTTTTACTATTTTCTTTAATTCATATTTTTTATATTTTATTGCAACAATGATTCCCCATAACGCAGATGAAACGCCACCAACCCCAATAGCTGCCATACCCATAGGAGATGTATAATCTACTATCATTTCATTTCTACGTAAAACAAAAACCATCATGCATATTATCGCTATTTGTCCTAAAGAACCTGACAAATAGAGAGTAAGTGCTTTATTTCGTTTCATAAGCATCTCCTTAAAACATATTATTTCCTGCAAATCAAATGTAACTATCTTAACTTCTCATTTTCTGCAATTTGATGAACTATTTCAGCAAATCCTTGTGAATCAGATTCCAATAAACCGTGTGTCATATTTTCCATAATATATAACTGCTTATATGGAGCATTCACTTGTTCAAAATAATCTTGTGCTAATTTATAATTTAGTTATTCATTAGTAGTTCAATATTATCAGACACGTAACAAATATAATTATGTTCCATAGAGTAGAAATAAGACTTACTCCTGATCTTTGAATCCGTGGCATATTCCAGAAC